>JAQSCR010000201.1 GCA_029945495.1 Pseudolabrys sp.
AAATTCGAGCACCTGTAGCGGTACCGTCACCACCGATCGCCACGACGCCGTCGACAATCGATAACCGTGGCGCGCTGCTGGTGCGCGGATATTTCGATACCGCGCCGAGCCGTTTGATCTATGAGCTCGACTTCGTTCCCTCCGAGGAAGAGTGGAAGCCGATCTCGATCCACGTCACCGTCAAGAAGCCGGACTAGCGCTCATCGAACAATCGCGCATCCGTCATTTTACGCAACCCAAAAAGGTGTCCCATGTCGCAAACGGAAACGGCTCAGCCGAAACAAATCTCGACCGCGCGCAAGGTCTTTGCCGCCATTCTCGATTTCCTGTTCATCTTCATCGTCAGCGGCTATGTGGTTGCCTTGTTCGCCGGCGGCACGACCAGCGAAGGCTTCGAGCTCAAAGGCGGCCCGGCCTTCATCGTGTTCGCAATCGTCGTTCTGTATTTTATCGTCTTCCGGCGCTTTCTCGGCGGCACGTTGTTCCAGCGTCTGCTGGGCGCGCGCTGAGAAGACCGGCGGGCAGGCGTCAATCGCTCTGCAAGATGACGTTCTTGACCATGGGGTAGATCTGGTTCTGCCAGGTCCGCCCCGAGAACACGCCGTAATGGCCGACGCCAGCCTGCATGTGGTGGCGCTTGCGGTAAGGCCTCAAGCCGGTGCACAGGTCGTGCGCGGCCAGAGTCTGGCCGACGGCGCAGATGTCGTCCTTCTCGCCTTCCACCGTGAACAGCATGGTGCGCTTGATCGCGGCCGGCTCCACCTTAACGCCCTGATGGGTCAGTTCGCCGAGCGGCAGCTTGTGCTCCTGAAACACGAACTGGATGGTTTCGAGATAGAATTCGGACGCGAGATCGAGCACGGCGAAATATTCGTCGTAGAACGCCTTGGTCTGCGCGGCCTTCGCCGTCTCGCCCTTGGCGATGTTTTCATAGAGCTCGCGATGCGCCTTCACATGGCGATCCATGTTCATCGCCATGAACGCGGTCAGTTGCACGAAGCCGGGATAGACCGTGCGGCCGCCGCCGGGAAAGCGCGCCGGCACCGTAGCGATCATCTTCTTCCTGAACCATTCGATCGACTTGCCCTTGGCCAGTTCATTGACTTTGGTCGGGTTGACACGGGTATCGATCGGCCCGGCCATCAAAGTCATCGAGCGCGGCTGCGCCGGATGCTCGCCCATCGCCATCACGCTCGCCGCCACCAGCGCGCTGACGCAAGGCTGGCACACCGCCACCATGTGCGCGCCCGGCCCGATCACTTCGAGAAATCGGATCAGATGCGTCGTGTAGTCGTCCAGGCTGAACGCGCCGTCCGACAGCGGCACGTCGCGCGCATTGTGCCAATCGGTAATATAGACGTCATGCTCGGGGAGCATGGTGCGCACGGTGGCGCGCAGCAAGGTCGCGAAATGCCCGGACAAAGGCGCGATCAGCAGCACGCGCGGTTGCTCCTGGTCGATGTTCTTCTTGAAATGCAGCAGCGTGCCGAACGGCTCACCAAAGCCGCTTCTTCGGTCACCGCGACTTCCTGGTTGCCGACCGTGACGCTGTCGATGCCGTAAGGCGGCCGCGTGTGGGTGAGCCCCGCCCGCGCGATCAATTCATAGGCAGCGTTGAGATTGCTCATTCCGGACGGTCGCGCCGAACCGTTGAGCCGCGCGCCGATGTTGCCGGCCGCCATGCTGGCGAATTTGCGCAGCGGATCCATCATGTCCGACTGCGCCTGATAGGCTTGATAAAGCATCCATTCCCCGGTCGGCCCCGGCAGGCCGCACGGCTACGCTAGTCCAATTTATGCTGCACTGCGAGATAATAATCTGGGCCGGGCTGCCTGCGGATTGGGCGCTGAGGAAAAGACCACTGCCATGCTCTTTTGCAGCACGGGAAGGTATTGAATAATCTAAAGTTTCGACTAAGCTGCGGGATGCCGGGCCGCGTTTGAAGAAGGGACATGATTGCCCCATGGCCAAAGCTGCCCTGACGATTGCCAGCAAGAACTATGGATCCTGGTCGCTCCGCGGCTGGCTGCTTTGCAAGCTGGCCGGCCTGGATTTCGAGGAGCAAAGCGTCGCCAGCGACGACCCTTCGACCCGCGCTGAACTTCTTTTGCTGTCACCGTCCTTCCTGGTCCCCTGCCTCACCCATGATGGCATCAAGATCTGGGACACGCTCGCGATCGCCGAATATCTCGACGAGACCCTGCCGAAAGCCGGCCTGCTGCCGAAGGAAAAGGTCGCGCGCGCGCATTGCCGCTCGATCTGCGGCGAGATGCATTCCGGTTTCACCAATTTGCGCTCGGCGCTGCCGATGAACCTGAAGGCGCGTCATCCCGGCTTCAAGGTCTGGGCCGGCGCGCAGGCCGATATCGACCGCGTCATCTCTATCTGGCGTGAATGCCTGGCCTCAAGCAAAGGCCCGTATCTGTTCGGCAAGACACCGACCATGGCCGACGCCATGTTCGCGCCTGTCGTGACGCGCTTCGTCACCTATGACGTCAAGCTCGACAGCGACTGCGCCGCCTATTGCAAGGCGATCATGGCATTGCCGGCGATGCAGGAATGGCAGGAAGCAGCCCTTGCCGAACCGGACGAAGTCGTCGAGCTCGACGTCGAATTTTAATTCCGGAAAAGCAAGACGCCGCCGCATGACGCGCGGCGGCGCCTGTTGATCGGAAAGACGCGGGTCTTGGATGGCGCGCGCCTACTTCGCGAACTTGCTTTTGATCGCGTCGAGACCGGCTTCGTAGACGCCGTTCAGCGCATCGCTGGCGTCCTTATCCTTGCCGGGCGCCGGGGTGTAGGTGGCGCTCCAGGTCACGGTGGATATGCCCGGGCCCTTGGCCACGACGACGATCGTCGACCGGTAATTCGTCACCGGCAACGGGCTCGAGGTGAAGCTGTACGAATACGTATATTTCGCATCGCTTCGTGCCGTCTGCAGTTCGACGAACGTCGCCTTGCCGTCCTTGGTCAGCAACGTGCGGGTTGGCGGAGTCTTGCCGTCCTCGCTGCAGGCGCCGATCGGCGGAAGCCAATCCTTGATGGCGCAGAACGGGCCGATCATCGACCACACAGCCGCCGGCGTGCCGTTGACGTCGACGCTGCGCGACAGCGTGGCCGCGGAAGCCGACGAGACGCCCGCGCTCAGCAGAGCGAGTGCGCAGATGGACATGACATAGTTTTTAGTGCGTTGAACAGAAACGAAAGACATCTTGATTTCCTTATAGGGGAGACAGCCG
>JAQSCR010000202.1 GCA_029945495.1 Pseudolabrys sp.
GCGACACCCATGATTACGTGCTCGGTTGCACAGGTCATCAATTGGTCGATCGCGGGCCCTATGCCGGCGCGCATCGCCTGGACGTGAGCCAGAAAGCCCTGATCGCTGGCCTGGATGGCCTACTGTTTGATCGTCAGTCTCGCCACGTGATTGGTGACGCCACGCGGGCGAAGCGCCTCGCATTCAGGGCCGACGATAGTGTTGGTCGAGGGCACAACGATGCCGATCTTCTTACGAAACGCCAATGCATCCATGTGACGTAACCTCTTAACGGGATTGCTGATTTTTAGGTCGCGGACGATTTTTAGATGGCCCATGGCCGGAGCGATAGACCAGCAACGCGCGGCTAAAGGAGATGACGATATCGCCGGCTTGGTTGTAACCGATGGTCTTCACCGTCACGAGACCAACGTCGGGCCGCGACTTCGACAAGCGTTTCGCCACGACCTCGCTTTCGCTGTATACGGTGTCACCCTCGAAGACCGGGTGCGGCATCCGCACATCGTCCCAACCGAGGTTGGCAAAGACGTTCTGAGATATATCCGACACCGATTGGCCCGTGACCAAAGACAAGGTCAGGCAGGAATTCACCAACGGACGCTTGAATTCCGTATGGCTGGCATAGTGGGCATCGAAATGAAGCGGCGCCGTGTTCTGCGTCAGCAGCGTGAACCAGGAATTGTCCGTTGCCGTGATCGTGCGTCCGAGTGTATGCTTGTAGACGTCGCCGACGGAAAAATCCTCGAAGAAACGGCCGGTCCATCCCAATTTCAATGTCTTCTCGTCGGCCATGGTCAACCCTTATAGCTCTGGCCGCCGTCGACATCCAAAACCGTGCCGCTGAGATAAGACGCTCGTGGCGACGCCAGCATGACCGCCAAATCGGCAATTTCGCCGGCTTCGGCGAGGCGGCCGAACGGCAGCGCGCTGAGGCCGTCCTGCCAATTCTCCGAGTCGCCCGAATTGGCCTTTGCCTTTGCGCGCAGAAGCGTCTCGATGCGATCGGTTCGCGTACCCGACGGGTTGATGCCGAAGACGCGAACGTTCCAATCGACGCTCTTGGCGCCGGCGGCTCGGGTCATGGCTATCAAGGCGGCGTTGCCCATGGCGCCACAGACATAGTCCCAGCGCGGCTCCTGCCCTGCCATGCCGATAATGTTGACGATGACGCCTTCGCCGCGTTGCTTCATCGCTTCGAGATAGAGCTGCGTCAGGTGGATGTAACCGAACACCTTGAGTTGCCAGACCTCCAGCCAGCGGTCGAGCTTGATGTCGAACAGGTTGCCGCCGGGGATCGCGCCGGCATTGTTGACGAGAATATCCACGGCCGGGTGCGCGGCGAACAGTCGCTCGCGATCGGCGCTGAGCGCAAGGTCGCCGGGGAAGATGGCAACATCGGCGCCAGCAACGGCGCCCTTGATGTGTTCAGCGGCCGCAACTAGGCGCCCCACGTCGCGACCGGTGATGATGACCTTGGTGCCTTCGCGCGCGAAACTCTCGGCACAGGACAGACCGATCCCTTTTGATGCGCCAGTCACCAGGACCGACTTGCCGTTCATTTTCATATCCACGTCATCTGTCCTTTGGTGCGGGGGCTGCCGCCATGTACCAGTCGGCCAGTTCGCTGCCGGTGAAGAACCCGACGTCGGACGAAGCCGTCAGCAGATCGAGCATCTGCTCCAGTTCATGAATACGGTGCGGCACCGATATGAGGTGAGGATGCAAACCAATCGCCAGCACAATGGCGCTGTCGCGGCATTCGCGCTCGAACCGCCGAAACGTGAACTCGACGCGCCTGGCCATTTCGCCAGTGGCGTGACGTTCAATGGCATAGATAATCGAGTCATTGATCTCGACGTTATAGGGCATGGCAATCAGAGGCCCGGCTGTGGTGCGCATCCATGACGGCCGGTCATCGACGACCCAGTCGCAGACATAGTCGAGGCCCTGGCGCTTCAGGATATCGGCGGTGTCCATAGTCTCGCGCAAACCAGGCGACAGCCAGCCGCGCATCTTGTTCCCGGTAAATTCCTGAACCTTTTCGATGCAAGCCTTGATCAAGGCCTCCTCGCCGCCGTCGACGTGGTTCATCGCCTTCTGGTGCATGCCGTGACCGATGAATTCCCAGCCGGCGTCACGCATCGCAAGAGCGGCCTGCGGATAAGAATCGATCACGCCGGCGTTGAAACTGGTCGAGGCTGGCAGGCTGCGCGAGGCGAAGGCCTCAAGAATGCGCGGAAGGCCGGCGCGCATGCCGTAGTCGGCCCAAGAAAAATTCGGAACGTCAGGCACCGTTTCGCGGCCATGCGGCGGCGTGACGATGCTGCGCGGCATGGGCTGGTCGAACTGCCAATTCTCAACGTTGACAACGAGATGGACGAGAATGCGTTTGCCCTTGAGCGGCGGCAGTGGCTTGCGCGCAGAGGAAAGCTGAAAAGGAATTCGCGGATTGGCCATTGTCTTTACTTTCAGTGATGATCGGTAATTCTTATGTCAGCCATGATTTCCGCCTTGTAAGCGACGAATTCCGGGCTGGTGAGGCTGGCGATCGAGCGCGGCCTGGCCAATTCGATCGGGATGGTTTTGATGATGCGACCGGGGCGGGCCGACATGACGCAAATGCGATCCGACAGCAGGATCGCCTCGTCAATATCGTGGGTCACGAACAGCACGGTCGTCTTCAACTTTTGCCAGACGTCGAGCAGCAGTTGCTGCATAGATAGCCGTGTCTGCGCATCGAGCGCGCCGAACGGCTCGTCCATCAGCAGAGCGCGCGGGTTCATCACCAGAACCCGGGCGATGCCGACGCGCTGACGCATACCGCCGGACAACTGCACCGGCAAGGCGTCGGCAAATGAGGACAGCCCGACCAGTTCGAGCAGCTGGCGGGCGCGCGGTTCGTATTCGGATCGCGCCATGCCCTGCACTTGCGGACCAAAGATGACGTTTTGCCAAACCGTCAACCACGGAAACAAAGCGGCTTCCTGGAATACGACGCCGCGGTCGGGCCCGGGCCTGCTGATCGTAGTGCCATCGAACAGAAGTTTGCCTTTTGAGACCTTTTCGAAGCCGGCGAGCACGTTGAGCAGAGTCGATTTCCCGCAGCCGGATGGACCCAGCAGCGCGACGAACTCGCCCTCGTTGACCGTCAGACTGACATCTTCGAGCGCGCGGACTTCCCTCTGACCGTTATAGGTCTT
>JAQSCR010000203.1 GCA_029945495.1 Pseudolabrys sp.
TTCTGCCACCATTGCCAAATCTGATGGCATGTTGGCACTCCGGGCGGACGACTTTTCTGTGAGGTTGTGTGAGCAGGCAGAGTGACCATCGGTTTCCTGAACCGAAGGTCGGAGGTTCGACTCCTCTCGGGACCGCCATGTAGTCAAATGAGAATTTAAGATCTGTAGCCCTGGCGGTTCTCAATAAGTTTGCCAAAACAGCCGCTGGGGCTACACGGGGCTACAAGCCGTTACGCACTAGGCGACTAACGGAGTGACCATCTCACTTCGGCTCCTGCCACCCAGCTGCCTGTCTGGTCACTCCCAAGAGAGGAAGAAACGAACGAATAAGGCCCGCCAATGCGGGGCATCGGCGCGCCAGATTATAGTCTCCTGGCTCCCGCCTCAGGCGGATTGTTGGCGGATGAGGTGAAAGTCTCTGGTCGTCTTTGTGAGAATTCCCGAATTCGGGAGATTGCCGTCTCACCGTTGAATCTGGACCGGTAATTGCATGTGAAAGCGCATGTCATCCGCTTATGAATGGCCGATCGGAAAATGGATGGCGCCATTTGGCCTTCGTGCCGGTTGTGAGTTGACGGATAGCGCGGGAGGGATTTTCAGTGTTTCATTTAGGTTGGTTTGTTGGAAGGGGCTACGCCGTTCACGGGTGGAAGCAAGATTGGTGGGGGCAGGAGTATAAGGACTGGACGGGTCCCGATCTCTATATCGATCTGGCGCGCGCCCTCGATCGCGCATGCTTTGATTTCGTGATGATGGAGGACGGGTCCCTGATCCCTGACGCCTATCAGGGAAGCAGCAATGCCTATTTGCGCCATGCTATTTTCGCACCCAAGGCAGACCCGATGCCTCTTATGCCGCTGCTTGGGCAGGCGACGAAAGGCCTGGGAGTCATCGCCACGATGACGACCTCATTCTATCCGCCGTATCTGGGCGCGCGGCTGGCGGCAACGCTTGACCATCTGACACACGGGCGCGCGGGCATTAATCTGGTGACCGCTCATAATGACAGGGCGGCGCAAAACTTCGGGCTGGACCGCATTTACGAGCATGACAAGCGCTATGAGATCGCCGGTGAGTGGGTCGAGGTCGCAGACAAGCTTTGGAACTCCTGGGAGCCCGACGCGGTCGTTGCCGACATCGATGGCGGGACATTCGCAAACGGCGACAAGGTGCATCCGATCGACCACGTTGGCGAATATTTCAAGGTCCGGGGGCCGCTCAACATGCCGGCCGGACCTCAGGGCCGCCCGGTGATCTGCCAGGCCGGCGGATCCGCCGCGGGCAAGAAATTTGCCGCGCAATATGCCGATACGGTGATTGCCCTTGTCCGCACGGTTGAGGGCGCACGCAAGTATAAAGAGGACATCGTGCAATTGCTTGCGGAAGCCGGCCGCGCGCCAGATGCCTGCAAAGTCCTGTTTTGCGTTACCCTGTCGCTGGGCGACAGCCAAGGTGACGCCGAGGCACGCAAGGCAAAACACAAGGCCGACCTCGCCGCCGATCTGGAGCCGCGTTTGGCGTCACTCTCCTTTTACGCTCAAAAAGACTTCTCGCAGTTGCCGTTGGACGAGCCGCTAACGCCGATCAAAACCAACGCGTCGCGCACCATGATCGAGGCCTATATGGCCAAGCAGACGACGTTGCGCGATGTCGCCATGGACGACGAGGTGCAGGGAATCAGTTTTGTCGGAACCTGTGACAAGGTTGCAGGCGAGATGGCTGATGCTATGAAAGAAATCGGTGGGGATGGTTTCTTAATCACCGAGCCGATCTCGCGGCGGGCCATCGCAGAGATTGCCGATGGGCTGGTGCCGGCTCTACAAAAGCGCAAGGCTGTACGTTCAGCCTACACAAAGTCCACTTTACGCGGGCATTTGCAGGAATTCTAAATGCGCGAATGTCAGATTGCCACAAGAATCAAACAGTCTGCGCGAATATTAATTCTGGTTCAGGATCATGATGCACAGACTTCCTAAACTCGCCGGCAAGAAAACACTCATCACTGGGGCTAGCCGTGGCATTGGCGCTGCGATCGCCCGCGTCTTCGCCGAAGAGGGTGCCGATGTTGCGTTCTGCCATGTCGATGACCCGGAAGGAGCTGCGAGCGTGGTCGCCGACGTGCAGAGACTCGGCCAGCGCGGCTTTGCCTTTCAATGCGATATTGGCGACGCGGCGGCGGCGCGTGCTTTTTATGCCGAAGCGGAAGCAGCGCTCGGCCAGGTCGACATCCTGGTGAATAATGCCGGCGTCAGCGAGGAGGTTCCGGTCCAGAACATCAAGCTGGAACGGTTCGACTGGATGATCAACGTGCATTTGCGCGCAACGTTCGTCCTGTCGCAACTCGCTTATGTCGGTATGAAGGCGCGCGGTTTCGGCCGCATCATCAACATCAGTTCCAACCTGGCCTACAAAGGCGCACCGGGCCTCGCGCATTACAGCGCCGCCAAGGCCGGAGTCGTCGGCTTCACCCGCGCTTTCGCGCAGGAAGCGGCGCCGTACGGCGTTCTTGTCAACTCGATCGCGCCGGGCCCGGTCGATACCCGCATCAACGATACGTTGAGCGATGAGTGGAAGGCCTGGAAGGCCGGCAGCCTGCCGCTGAAGCGCATCGGCAAGCCGGAGGATATCGCACCTACGGCACTGCTGCTCGCGTCCGCCGGCGGCGATTTCTATGTCGGGCAAACGCTGCATCCGAATGGCGGCGACGTTATGCCGTGACGCCACGGCTTCAAGACGGGTAGGGCTTGTGGTTCGGCAGCAGCGATTTTGCCAGCATCGCGTGAATGCCCTTATTGCCATCGACCAATTGCGTGACGCGCAGGTCGCAGGCCAGGCTGCACAGCATATACGCGTCGGTGGCAGAGAGGCCGGATAGTTCGCCGATCCAGGCGATCATCTCGCGCAGCGCCTGCTTGGCGGCGTCGTCGAGATCGGCGTTCATGCCCATGGCAATGAAATGCGTGTCGGTTTCGGCGCGAGGGAAACGCAGGCCGTTGCCCTTGTGCAGGATCAGTGTGAACGTTCCCGAGAGCGCCGTCTCGATGGCCGTGAGGTTGACCTCGCCATCGCCTTGCGCGGCGTGACCGTCGCCGGCCGAGAACAGCGCGCCTGTCTGCCAAACCGGAAAATATATTGTCGTGCCGGCGACCAGTTCCTTGTTGTCGATGTTGCCGCCGTGCTCGCGCGGCTCGAC
>JAQSCR010000204.1 GCA_029945495.1 Pseudolabrys sp.
CTTGGTCAGCACCGTGACCAGCACGCGCTCGGCCTTCTTCGCGCAGTCCTTGCACTCGGCGATCAGGTCGTCGACCTGCTTCTCGACCGGCCGGATGATGACCGTCGGATCGATCAGGCCGGTCGGCCGGATCACCTGCTCGATAAAGGCGCCTTGCGTGCGCTCCATCTCCCACGGGCCGGGCGTGGCGCTGACGAAGGTCGTCTGCGGGCGCAGCGCCTCCCATTCCTCGAACTTCAGCGGCCGGTTGTCGATCGCCGACGGCAGGCGGAAGCCGAACTCGGCGAGCACGCTCTTGCGGTTGAAGTCGCCGCGGAACATGCCGCCGATCTGCGGCACGGTGACGTGGCTCTCGTCGGCGAACACCAGCGCGTTGTCCGGCACGTATTCGAACAGAGTCGGTGGCGGCTCGCCGGGCCGGCGGCCGGTGAGATAGCGCGAATAGTTCTCGATGCCGGCGCAGGAGCCGGTGGCTTCCATCATCTCGAGATCGTAATTGGTGCGCTGCTCGAGCCGCTGCGCTTCCAGCAGGCGGCCGGCGTCGTTGAGCTGGGCGAGGCGGCCGCGCAATTCGCTTTTGATCGAGTTCATCGCCTGGATCAACGTCGGGCGCGGCGTAACATAGTGTGAGTTGGCGTAGACCTTGACGAATTCCAGCTCGTCGGTCTTCTGGCCGGTGAGCGGATCGAATTCGTGGATGCTCTCGATCTCGTCGCCAAAGAGTGAGACGCGCCAGGCGCGGTCTTCATAGTGCGCCGGGAAAATCTCGATAGTGTCGCCGCGCACGCGGAACGAGCCGCGGAAGAAATCGGCCTGGGTGCGCTTGTATTGCAGCGCCACCAGGTCGGCCATCAGCTGGCGCTGGCTGATCGCGCCGCGCTGCTTCAGCGTGAAGGTCATCGCCGAATAGGTTTCGACCGAGCCGATGCCGTAGATGCACGACACGGAGGCGACGATGATGACGTCGTCGCGTTCCAGCAGCGAACGCGTCGCCGAATGGCGCATGCGGTCGATCTGCTCGTTGATCGAGGATTCCTTCTCGATATAGGTGTCGGTGCGCGGGACGTAGGCTTCCGGCTGGTAGTAGTCGTAATAGCTGACGAAATACTCGACGGCGTTGTCGGGGAAGAAGTTCTTGAACTCGCCGTAGAGCTGCGCGGCCAAAGTCTTGTTCGGCGCCAGGATCAAAGCCGGGCGCTGCGTCGCCTCGATCACCTTGGCCATGGTGAAGGTCTTGCCCGAGCCGGTGACGCCCAGCAGCACCTGCGTGCGGTCATGGCGCTGGATGCCTTCGACCAGTTCCTGAATCGCGTGCGGCTGGTCGCCCTTCGGCTCGAAGTCGGACTTGATGACGAAGCGCTGCCCGCCTTCGGATTTCTCCGGGCGCGGCGGCCGGTGCGGCATCCAGACATGGCCCGTCTCCGCCTCGGCGCGGAATTCCTCGCGGCCTTCGCGCAGCAGTTTCTCCAGCGCCTCGGCGGTGGCGGCGACGCCCATCGAGGTGAGGCCGCCGGGGCCGGTCGGCAGGTCGGCGCGCGGCAGGCGATATTTGGCGTCGCCGCCGGCGCGGGCGACCAGCGCGTCCTTGATCGACTGCTCGCGGTCGACGTCGTTGGGATCATCCTGGCCATCGCCAAAGTTGTCGCCAAGCCCGAGTTCGTTGGCCAAAGCCGGGTCGAGGCCGGTGACCGGCGCGCCGGTGTAGTCGGATTGTGGGGCTTCGCCGAAGCCTTCGGGGAGCGGCACGGATTTCGTCGTCGATTTGCGCGCGGTGTGCGCGGCGGAAAAATCGCGGCGGCGATCGGCGGAATTATCCGACGGCGGCTGGATCCCGGTGCCGGAACCCATGCCGGCGGTGCCTTTGTTGAGGGCCGGATTGAGAATATCGGCCAATGCCTCCGGCACCGGCGCGTCTTCGGGGCGCGAGGCCTTGGCGCGCGTCGGGCGCGCGGGATCTTTCGGCTTTTTCGGGGGGTACGCCATCCCGGGAATATGGGTGGAGTCGCCGGGCGAGGGAAGGCCGGTGCGGGTTCCCATTCAGGCGGTCAGAAAAGTGCCGGTTCGGGGTCGCGCGTAAGGAAGTTACACATCTTCGGCGTGCCACTATGCGCGCAATCGACCGACTAAAGCGCTCATTTTATGTGTGAATTGACATGACCGACCTGCCCACCGCTTCCCAGCCCGCCGCCGAGACCAGCGGCGGTATTTTCGACCTGGCGCCGGTGTCGCTGTGGCTCGAGGATTACAGCGGCGTCAAAGCCATGCTGGAGGCATGGCGGCAGGCTGGCGTCATCTCGCTGCGGGAGCATCTCACCGGCCATCCGGAACGGGTCAAGGAATGCAGCAGCCGCATCCGTCTGCTCCAGGTCAACCGCAAGACGCTTGAGCTGTTCGGCGCCAAGGACTTCGACCATCTGGCCGCCAACCTCGGCCGCGTGTTTCGCGACGACATGCTCACCACCCACATCGAGGAACTGGAGCAGCTCTGGGACGGCAAGACCGCGTTTTCCAGCAACGCGGTCAACTACACGCTCGCCGGCGACCGGCTCGACATCCAGCTCAAGGCGACGATCCTGCCGGGCCACGAGCATGACTGGTCGCGCGTGCTCATCGCCGTCGAGGACGTCACCGACCGCGAGGATGCGCGGCGTCTGCTGGTCGGCAGCGATAACTATGCGCGCGGTCTGTTCGAGCATTCGCCGGTGTCGCTGTGGGCGGAGGACTTCTCCGGCGTCAAGAAGCTGATCGACGAGATCCGGGCGCAGGGCATCACCGACCTGCGCGTCTTTACCGACGTGCACGAGGAATTCGTGCAGCGCTGCATCAGCGAAATCCGCATCATCGACGTCAACCGGCACACGCTCGACCTGTTCGGCGCGCCCGACAAGGACACCTTGCTGCGCAATCTGCCGGCGGTGATGCGCGACGAGATGGAGCCGTGCTTCCGCGAGCAATTGATCGACCTGTGGGACGGCAAGCTGTTTCAGCAGCGCGAGGTGGTCAACTACACGCTCGATGGCACCAAGTTGAACTTGCTGCTGCAGTTCTCCGTGTTCCCGCGGCACGAGCACGACTGGTCGCTGGTGCAGGTCGCGCTCACCGACATCACCGCGCGTAAGAAGGCCGAGGCCTATCTCGAATATCTCGGCAGCCACGACGCGCTGAC
>JAQSCR010000205.1 GCA_029945495.1 Pseudolabrys sp.
TCGTCATCGCCGTGCCGATCGCCTATTGCGCCGCGCGCAACACCACGCCGAGCGTCGCTTTCGTGCGGCCGGGGGCTTTGTTCATCATCGTCGCCTCGCGCTCGATCAATTCGCTGATCTGGGCGCTCATGCTGGTCACCATCGTCGGTCCCGGCGTGTTCGCTGGCATTATCGCCATCGGCCTGCGCTCGATCGGCTTCGTCGCCAAGCTGTTGTACGAAGCGATCGAGGAGATCGACGAATCGCAGGTTGAGGCGGTGCGCGCCACCGGCGCCTCGGCGGCGCAGACTTCCGTCTACGGCATCGTGCCGCAGGTGATGCCGGCCTTCGCCGGCATTTCGGTCTTTCGTTGGGATATCAATATCCGCGAATCGACCGTGCTCGGCCTGGTCGGCGCCGGCGGCATCGGCCTGGAACTCAATGCAGCCATTACGCAACTGTACTGGACGCAGGTGTCGCTGATGCTATTGGTCATCATCGCCACGGTGATTCTGAGCGAATGGGTGTCGGCCAAGGTCCGTCACGCGATCATCTAAAACGGCCGGCGGCGGCGCCCACGGACGACACATCGAATGACGCATTTGGAATGACGCTTTTGCCGACCTATCAGGACAATCGCCGCGGCATCATCGCCCTGCTCTTGGCCTGCGCGTTGTTCACCGTCAACGACACGCTGACCAAGCTGATGACGCTCGCTTATCCCGTCGGCGAAGTCCTGTTCGTGCGCGGCCTGATCTGCCTGGTCCTCGTCGGCGGCAGCGTCATTTACGCGCACCAGATCAAGTGGCTGCGCGGCGCCTTCTCGCCGATCGTCCTGCTGCGCGCCACGCTCGATTCGATCGTCAACATCGCTTTCGTCATGGCGCTAAACCACATGCGGCTGGCCGACCTGGTGGCGCTCAATCTCGCGTCGCCGTTGCTGCTGACCATGCTCGCCGCCTTCTTCCTGCGCGAGCAGGTCGGCTGGCGCCGCTGGACGGCGATCCTATTCGGCTTTGCCGGCATGGTGCTGATCGTCAAACCGAGCCCCGCCTCGTTCAACATATGGGCGCTCGCCGCGCTCGGCTCGGCGGCCGGCTCCGCGACTCGCGATCTGGTGACGCGCAGGATCGACCCCGGCGTCCCGACGCTCGCCATTTCGTTCACCAGCGTGGTCGCCACCACCGTAGCCTCGCTGATCCTGGCCCTGGTGATCGAGGAGCAATGGCGTACGCCGACCCCGGAATATCTCGGCTACATCGCCGGCGCGGCTGTGGTGCTCAGCATCGGCTCGACGATGGCGGTGTCGGCGTTCCGCCACGTCGACGTCATCGTGGTGGCGCCGTTCCGCTATTCGCTGCTGATCTGGAGCGGACTGGCCGGTTATTTCATCTTCGGCGAAGTGTCCGACGCCTTCGCGCTGTTCGGCGCGGTTCTGATCGCCGGCAGCGGGCTCTATACCCTGCACCGCGAGCGGGTGCGGCATCGCGAGCTGTCAGCGAAAGCCGGGGTTCATTAGGGAATCGGGCTGGGCTTCCGATGACACGGACTCATGCCGGAGCGTCGCGGGCCATCGCTTGCCTCAGTATCAGGAGCAGCCGAGACTCGCCCGCCGTGCGCTGCCGCCGGGCAATGGTCGCCCGCTAGCTGAGCAGACATTATTTGATTCGTCGCAATGCGGCTCGCCTAGTCCCATAGAATTAATAGACAAATATTTCTCTCGGCTCCGCATTAATGACGCCCGGACGACGATTTGCGCGCGGCATATCGCATCATTTCAATTTGCTAGTGCAAAAGATAAGGGAATCGATATGCAAAACAAGACCTTAAGGGCCGCGTTCGCAGACAAGACTGTTTCGACGCTTTTCACCGCAGCCTTGGCCATGGGGACCGTCCTTGTTGCGCTTTTGGCGCCGATGGCCGCGCAAGCCGGGCCTGTCCTTGGCACTGAGTCGTACGCTCAGGCGCAACCAGAGGAGAAAAAAGCAGCCCCCGCTAGGCGTCCAGCGCAGCCGAGCCGCGCAGCTCCGCAAAGGTCCGCGCCGCGCACCTCGGCTCCGCGGCAAGCTGCACCGCAACGTTCGGCTCCGCGGCAAGCTGCGCCGCAAAGATCGGCTCCCCGCGTCGCGGCGCCGACCCGGGCCGCACCGCGCACGGTAACGCAGCCGCGACCAACTTCACGCGCAGTCAACCGACCCGCAGCGACCCCGCGCGTCAGCGGGCAATCGAAGTCCGCACCGAGAGTGGCTGCTCCGGCCGCCTCCGGTCGCAAGGCAACATTGCCGGCCGCCACTCCGCGGGCCGTCACGCCCAGCGGCACAAGAGCGGTCACTGCATCACGCTTGCGCGCGATGCCGGCCCGCGGCGCCGGCCGCACTGTCATCCGCGGCCAGAACTATTCAGTGTGGCGCAGCGGATACCGGGTCCGCCGCGGCAGCGGCTGGCGCACGTTTGTAGCGCTGAGCACCTTGGGGGCCATCGCCATTAGCTCGAACCAATACTACCCCTATGCCTACATTTCGGCGCCCGAAGCATATTGCGAAGGCCTGACTGAAGACGGCTGTGAGCTCCAATGGCAGGAAGTGCAGACAATCGAGGGAGATGTGTTCGATCAATGCGTGGCCTATTGCCCCTGGCGATAGCGACCGCGCGCGGTTACGCACGCATGGACTCGCAAATGAAAAGCCCCGCACGAGGCGGGGCTTTAAGCTTCGGAACGGACGCTAGGCTACTTCACCTTTATGTTTTCCGCCGATTCCTTGCCCTTATTGGCAACGACCTCGTATTCGATCACTGCGCCCTCATTGAGCGTGCTCAAGCCTGCCCGCTCCACCGCCGAGATATGAACGAACACGTCTTTTCCACCAGCCTGGGGCTGGACGAAGCCGTATCCTTTGGTCGGGTTGAACCACTTCACGGTACCTGTCGCCACGTCTACACTCCCACTGTTTCTGCGCCCTGAACGAATGGCCAAGGCCTCAAACTATATCGCAATCTGCAGGCCGTCGATACAGGCTCTTGACAGCCGAGGCGCAAGATTCCGACGCCCCCCGGACGCCAACGGGGGATCCGGACCGCCAAAGCCAGGCGCGTCACCCCGGTCAAAACCATATTTCAGAGCGGACCATTTCAAGGGGAGATCGCCGATAACGGCAGCGAAACACATTGATGAAAATCAAAGCATCC
>JAQSCR010000206.1:0-254 GCA_029945495.1 Pseudolabrys sp.
CTGCTTGGACTGTCTCGTTCACGATATCACAGGCCCGTTGTCCGCCGGGAATCGAGGCGTCTGACGTGGCCACACACCAGTGCATTGAACGAACCTGTCTTTCCGTGAACAAAAGCAGGGCAAGGTAGCGCTCCTTGCCTTGCGCTCCAGCAAAGTAGTCCTTCACCCGTCGCACCTGATGTTTTGGATCTTGCGGTGCTGCGGTCATGTTTGAGGCCGAAGTCCTTCATAGGCACACCGCTATCCTAGGCAAA
>JAQSCR010000206.1:264-1555 GCA_029945495.1 Pseudolabrys sp.
TACATGCATCAGTCCATCGCGCGATTGGGTAGCATGGAGCTATATACCGATGACCGGCGGAAATTTGCCGATTTCAAAAGAAAATCCGGAAATTCGGCAAATCCGCGATACTTACGGGTAAGATAGCTTATAGCACCTTCACGCTCCGCACCACCAGGCCATGCCCCATGCTTACTAAAGTCACCCGCCATATAAAACCTAACGTCACGCAGGACCTGTGGGTCACCTCCGGCGGACACTGTCAGTTTCGAGGCTGCAACGAGGTGCTTTATAAATCTCCTGTCACCCAGGAGCGGGTAAACCGCGCGCAGCGGGCGCATATTTACTCATTCTCGCCCGATGGTCCGCGGGGACGCGGTCCTTACGTTCGAAGCGTCAAGGGGCTCAACAGCACGAAGAATCTCCTGCTCGTTTGCCACGGCTGTCACCAGACCATCGACCGGGACAAACTGGGCGAGAAGTATTCGGCCGACTTGCTCAAACAATGGAAGCAAGAGCATGAAGCGCGCATACTGCGCGTGACCAGCGTCAATCCCAAGCGCCAGTCACATGTGGTGCTCTACGGCTCCCGCATTGGCGAGGAGGACTCGCCGCTCCAAGCAGACGAAGCGATGGAGGCCATCTTCCCCGGGCGGTATCCTGCGGAGGACGTGCCGATCAACCTCTCGACCAAGTTGGAGCACAACGACCACACTCCTGCTTTCTGGGCTACGGAGGCGGATCACTTGCGGCAGTCGTTTGAGCGTTGGATTGCCCGACCGATTGGCGAATCCCGCGCGACCCATTTCTCCGTCTTCGGGCTCGCGGACATGCCGTTGCTCATCTTGCTCGGTTCGCTGTTCACCGACAAGCGCTCCGTTGACACCTACCAGCTTCACCGCGAGCCGAAGAGCTGGAAGTGGCAGAATGACGCCCCGCGCGGATTCACCTACCAGTTGAAACGGCCGAGGAAGACTAGCGGCAAGCCGGCCTTGGTTTTCTCGCTTAGCGGGAGGATCAACGCCCAGCGGATCAGGGCCGTGCTCGGCTCCCAAGCGGCGGTCTGGGAGATCACGGTCGCCGAACCCCACAATGATTTTCTTCATTCGAAGCGCCAATTGTCGCTGTTTCGCACAGCAGTCCGCAAGGCGCTGGTCGCGATCAATCACGTCCACGGATACAAACCCGTGCATATCTTCCCCGCCATGCCGGTGGCCTGCGCCGTAGAGCTCGGCCGGGTGCGCATGCCGAAGGCCGACGCGCCTTGGATCCTTTACGACGAGAACCCTAAACTGCACGGCTTCGGCCAGGC
>JAQSCR010000206.1:1565-3157 GCA_029945495.1 Pseudolabrys sp.
AGGCTTTGACAATTGGAGCAACAAAATGAACCAACCTAAGAACGACATCATTGCTGCGATCGCCGAGACGATCGACATTCCCGAAAGCGCCTACGAAAAAGCCATCGCCCGAGCCAAGGACCTGGAGACTTGGGTCAAGGAGTCCTCGGAATCCGCCAAGTTTGATCCCGCGATATCGGCCCAAGGCTCATTTCGCCTCGGCACAGTCAACCGGCCGCTGAAGGATGACGATGAATACGACCTCGATCTGTCCTGGTTGCTGCGGAACGACTACGCCAAGGCCCAGCACTCCCAGGCTGATTTGAAAGCACTGGTGGGTCGCGATATCGAGGCCTATCGCCGAGCGCGAAAGATCGAGACGGCCCGGGAGGAAAAGAACCGCTGCTGGCGCCTGCACTACAAGGACGATCTTAAGTTCCACTTGGACGGGGTTCCTGCCCTGCCGGAGAGCCTGGAGCGTAAGCTCGCGATCCGTCAGGCGATGCAGCGATTCGGGATTGCTGAGCCGCTGGCCCAAGCGGTCTCGAACCTGAGCCTCAACATCACCGACCGCACCCGGACGGACTACCATCTGCTCTCGTCGGACTGGCCGCTGAGCAATCCGGAGGGCTTCGCGCGGTGGTTTGAATCCCGGATGCGGCTGGCAGTCGCCTTGTTGGAAGGTCGAGCACGCGAGGCGCGGGCCTCGTCCATTGACGAGTTGCCGGCGTATCGTTGGAAGACGCCACTGCAGCGCGCCGTGCAGTTCCTGAAGCGGCATCGGGACGTGATGTTCGACGCAAACCCCGATGCGCAGCCCATCTCCATCATCATCACGACGCTAGCGGCCCGGGCCTATCAGGGGGAGTCAGACGCCGCATCGGCGATTGAGCGTATCCTGACGGACATGGGGAAATTTGTGAACCAGTCCAGGCCGCGGGTGCCGAACCCGGTCAATCCGGAGGAGGACTTCGCCGACAAGTGGGACACGATAGAAGGTCGCCGGCTCCAGTTGGAGCAGAATTTCTGGTTGTGGGTGGAACAAGCCAAAGCGGATTTTCTTAAGATCACCACTTCGAGCGATCCCCAGTTCATCAGCGATCAGGCCCGGGCGCGTTTCCGCGCGACCGTCGATCCCGTTGAGCTGCGGCGCAAGCTCGGTGTCGGATTTCCCAACGTCGTGGTCACACCGAAGACCGTGCCAATCACCGAGCCCGCGCGGCCGTGGCGCGCGTGACCTGGTGCCCGTGCGCTCCTCCTGGTTCCCGGACTAAGCCAATTTCTTGCAGACTATCCCGGTATGGCGATCCACCCGTCGTCCAAGCCCGGGTTGGAGCTGCGCGGAACCCTCTCGTTTCAGGCCCAGCCGGCCGGCCGGCCCGAGATCATCGACGCCTACTCGCTTGCCATGGTCGTGCCACCCCGGTTTCCCACCGCGTTGCCGTCGGTCATCGAGACAGGTGGCCGGTTGCCTCGCGACGGCCACCACCATATTAATCCGGACGATACGCTCTGTCTCGGATCGCCGCTGAGATTGCTGCTAAAATTGACGAGACAGCCCACATTGCCCGGCGTTGCCGACGGCTGCGAGGAGCCGTATCTCTACGCGATGA
>JAQSCR010000207.1 GCA_029945495.1 Pseudolabrys sp.
GAAAATACGATCGAGCATCGCTTCACCGAAGCCGAATCCTTCCGCGCCACCGATTTCCGATATGCCGAGGAAAAACGCGAAGCCGAAGCCCTGCTCGAGCGCCAGTTCGCGGCTGCGCGCGCAAGTGGCAGCGAGGTAACCGTTGCGGTACTGCGGCCAGCGGCCGTCACCGGGCCGCGCGGCCGTAAGCGACGCTCGCAGATCGGTTTGCAGGCTGCCATGTCGGGGCAGCTGACGGGCAATACGATTCATCGAATCGTCTCGACGTTGATGTCTTTCGTGCCGGTGACGCAAAGGTGGTGCTGGCAATTCATCCACGAGGACGACATCGCCGACATCGTCGCTCTTGCCGCCTTCGCGACGCTCAGATCGAACTACGACGTTCTCAACGTTGCGCCGCCCGGCGAAATTGTGCGGCCGCGCGATGTGGCGCAAGCCTTCGGCAGACGCCTGGTGCGCGTCCACCCGCAACTCGTTCGCCTGGTGTTTTTTCTCGCCTGGCACGGCACGCGCGGCCGTATCCCCACGCCGCGCGGAGCCTGGAAGCCCTACTGTTATCCGATCGTCGTAGATGGTTCGAAGTTGACGACAGTGTACGGCTATCGCTACCGCATGGAGTCAATACCGGCTTTCACCCAAAATGTCGGACGTTTTGCCTCATGACTAACGCCTCGGCCGATCTTGGACGCATCGTCACCGACATCGCCGAAGAAATGCGCGCGCGCACCGACCGCGGCGAGGTCGCGCATTACATTCCCGAGCTCGCCCGCGTCGATAACAAGCACTTCGGCCTCGCCGTGGTTGGCGCCGATGGCGAGGTCGCCTGCGCCGGCGACAGCGACATGCCGTTCTCGATCCAAAGCGTGTCGAAGGTGTTCACCCTCACTCTGGCGCTCGGCAAGGCCGGCGACCGGCTGTGGCAGCGAGTCGGCCGCGAGCCTTCGGGCTCGCCGTTCAATTCCATCGTCCAGCTGGAGCGCGAGCGCGGCATCCCGCGCAATCCGTTCATCAATGCCGGCGCCATCGCCGTCACCGACCTGATCCTGTCCGGCCATCAGCCGCGCGAGGCGCTCGGCGAAATCCTGAGCTTCATGCGCTTTCTCGCCGACGACCCCGACATCGCCATCGACGAAGCGGTCGCCGCCTCCGAGCAGCGCACCGGCTTTCGCAACGCGGCGCTCGCCAACTACATGAAGTCGTTCGGTGTCCTGGACAATCCAGTCGAGATGACGCTCGGCGTCTATTTCCACCAATGCGCCATCGCCATGTCGTGCAAGCAGCTCGCCATGGCCGGCCGCTTCCTGGCGCAATCGGGATGCCACCCCAAGACCGGCCTGCAGGTCATCCAGGCCGAGCGCGCGCGCCGCATCAACGCGGTGATGCTGACCTGCGGGCACTACGACGGTTCGGGGGAGTTTGCTTATCGGGTCGGCCTGCCGGGCAAGAGCGGCGTCGGTGGCGGCATTCTGGCCATCGCGCCGGGCAAGGCCTCGATCGCAGTGTGGTCGCCCGGCCTGGATGCCGCGGGCAATTCGCATCTCGGCCGGGTCGCGCTCGAGGCGCTCAGCAAGCGAATGAACTGGTCGATCTTCGGCGCGTGATCGCGCATGATCCCGAAAAGCATGCCCTCGGACTTGATCCGAGGGTGGGTACCGGTTTTCGGATCAGATCATGCGCAAATGGAAATCAATTCCTGCCCGCACCGAAGTCAGTGCTTCGGCTTGTCGTCGCGGATAGCTTGCTCGTGATACCAGCTGTCGCCGACGGCGATGTCGGCCAGCAGCGGCGTCACCGCCACACCTTTGCCGAGGTCGCGGGGGCTGTTGAGCCCGGCGCGGCCGCCAACGGGAAACTGGAAAATCTGCGCCGACGCTCGCTCGTGGTTCGCGGTCATGGCTCGTCTCTCCTCTGAAGCTCGCGCCTTGGCGCGTCAGACAGACACGCGATGTTAGAAAACTAACGTTGCCGAACACATAATGTTCGGTACCAGATTCTGAAGCCCCGGACCGCAAAAACCGCCAATTAAATCAGCATATTGCCTAGGCTTTGGGCAGTTTTGCGGCTGCATCAGGAACAGCATCGTCCTGATCCGTCTCGGCTTTCGTCCGCGCCATGCAGAAGCCGCGGAGCGACCACATCGGGGATGCAGATCAAACGGTGGATTTGCTTGTAAAAACCGCACTGCACAGCGCGCAGGCGGTATCCCCGGCGGGGGCAATTGCGCTAAGCCGCCCGCCGGAACCCAAGCCCTAGTCCGGCTTGGCATATTTCCTGCTTAGAAGAGTTCAGTCGTTGACGGCCGGGCGTGCCTTTGGCGGCTGAACAAGGCACAGGATTCTCCTCACACTTCGCGTCATCAGCACGAGAGATTCTCAATGACAAAGTACAAGCTCGAGTACATTTGGCTCGACGGTTACACGCCGGTCCCGAACCTGCGTGGCAAGACTCAGATCAAGGAATTCGACACCTTCCCGACGCTCGAACAGCTGCCGCTGTGGGGCTTCGATGGAAGCTCGACCATGCAGGCGGAAGGCCACTCGTCCGATTGCGTGCTCAAGCCGGTCGCGGTCTATCCCGACGCCGCCCGCACCAACGGCGTACTGGTGATGTGCGAAGTGATGATGCCGGATGGCGTCACCCCGCATGCCACCAACAAGCGCGCCACCATTCTGGACGATTCCGGCGCCTGGTTCGGCTTCGAGCAGGAATATTTCTTCTACAAGGACGGCCGCCCGCTCGGCTTCCCGACCGCCGGCTATCCGGCGCCGCAGGGCCCCTATTACACCGGCGTCGGCTACAGCAATGTCGGCGCGGTCGCGCGTGAGATCGTCGAAAAGCATCTCGACCTCTGCCTCGCCGCCGGCATCAACCACGAAGGCATTAACGCCGAAGTGGCCAAGGGCCAGTGGGAATTCCAGATCTTCGGCAAGGGCTCGAAAAAGGCCGCTGACGAAATGTGGATGGCCCGCTACCTGCTGCAGCGGCTGACCGAAACCTACGGCATTGACATCGAGTTCCACTGCAAGCCGCTCGGCGACACCGACTGGAACGGCTCCGGCATGCACGCCAACTTCTCGACCGAGTACATGCGTACGGTCGGCGGCAAGGCCTATTTCGAAGCCCTGATGAAGGCCTTCGAGAAGAACTGGAAAGACC
>JAQSCR010000208.1 GCA_029945495.1 Pseudolabrys sp.
CGAATTCGTCGACTGGTGGGAGACGCTCGGCGCGGGCGCGCAGGACGACGTTGCCGCTGTCGTCGGCGTCCTCGAACAGCGCGGCCCGGGTTTGCCGTTTCCCTATTCGTCGGCGCTCGCAGGCTCCCGGCATGATCACATGCGCGAATTGCGCGTGCAGAGCGGAGGCGATCCGTTGCGCATCCTCTACGCCTTCGATCCGCGCCGCACCGCGATCCTGTTATTGGGCGGTAGCAAGACCGGCGACAACCGCTTCTATGAGCGCATGATTCCGCGCGCGGATCGGCTCTATGACATCTATCTCGACGAACTCAGGCGCGAAGGCTTGATACCATGACCGGACATCGGCCCTTCAAGGAATTGGCCAAAGGCCTGCCGGCCGCGCGCAAGGCGCGCATCGCCGACAAGACGGCGGCGCTGAACACTGCCTTGGCGCTGCATGAATTGCGTAAAGTGCGCACGGTCTCGCAGCGGGAACTGGCGGACAGGCTCGCGGTCGGCCAGCCGGCTGTCGCCAAGCTTGAGCGGCGCGGCGACATGTATGTGAGCAACCTGCGCCGCTATGTGGAGGCGCTCGGCGGCACGCTCGAAATCGCCGCGCGTTTTCCCGACGGCGCGGTGACGATCGCACCGGAGGTTACTATGAAGGCTACTGACGAAGCCTCGCTCCACCGAAAACGGCCGGGATCTGCGACTGATAAAATGATCACAGAAGGTCCAAAGTTGGAGGTGCTCAAGAAATTCAATAATGTTCCGCCAAGCCAAAGAAGCCAGTACTCGATGATGATGGGCAATGTTGTGTTCAATCACCTAGAAATAGAGAACATGGTTCGCGAAGCGAACTTAGAGGACGAGGACAGTTGAGCTAACTGCCAACTCAATCTTCAAACTTAGCAGCATGACGGCATGTTATATGCCGTGCTAAACCCCGCCCGCCATCAACACCTGCCAAGATTGTATTTTGCCAGAAACCATGCCCAAAGCGCCCACCCTCACCTCCTTCCGCCGCATCGTCGTGAAAGTCGGCTCGTCGCTGCTCGTGGATCATGCCGCCGGCAGTCTCAAGCGCGACTGGCTGGCTTCGCTCGCCGCCGACATCGCCTCGCTGCACAAAGAGAGGCGCGACCTGCTGGTGGTGTCGTCCGGCGCCATCGCTTTGGCGCGCGCCACGCTCAAGCTGCCGGCGGGCGCGCTCAAGCTCGAGGAAGCGCAGGCCGCCGCCGCCATCGGCCAGATCGCGCTGGCGCGCTCATGGTCGGAGTCACTCGGCGCGCACGGCATCGCCGCCGGCCAGGTGCTGCTGACATTGGGTGACACCGAAGAGCGCCGCCGTTATCTCAACGCCCGCTCGACCGTCGACAAGCTTCTGGAATGGCGCACGGTGCCGGTGATCAACGAGAACGACACCGTCGCCACGTCGGAAATCCGCTATGGCGACAACGACCGCCTGGCGGCGCGCGTCGCCACCATGATGAGCGCCGATCTCCTGGTGCTGTTGTCCGACATTGACGGGCTCTACGACAAACCGCCGACGCCCGGCAGCGGCGCGAAGCTGGTGCCGGTGGTGCCGCGCATCACGCCGGAAATTGAAGCGATGGCCGGCGTCTCCGGCTCGGAATTGTCGCGCGGCGGCATGATTACGAAAATCGAAGCCGGCAAGATCGCCACCACCGCCGGCACCCATATGGTGATCGCGTCGGGCCGCGTGATGAATCCGTTGCGCGCCATCATCGACGGCGGCGCCTGCACCTGGTTTTTAACGCCGGCCAATCCGGTAACCGCGCGCAAGAAATGGATCGCCGGTTCGCTCGAGCCGCGCGGCGCTATTCACATCGACGCCGGCGCGGTGAAAGCGTTGCGCATGGGCAAGAGTTTGTTGCCGGCCGGGGTCACCAAGATCGAAGGCGCGTTCGGGCGCGGCGACGCGGTGGTGCTGCGCGGGCCGGACGGCGCCGAGGTCGGCCGCGGCCTGATCGCCTATGACGCCGACGACGCCGAGAAAATCAAAGGCCGCTCGTCGGCCGACGTGCTGACGATTCTCGGCTTCACCGGCCGCACCGAGATGATCCATCGCGACGACCTGGTGATGGCCGGGGCGTAACGCCCGGCGGAACCTTGCGGGCGGCCGCACGTTGTCTCCCCGAATAAGTAACGACGACGCGGCGACAGACGCGAAGACCCTTCAGGACTCCAAGACGACAGACGCAAAGGCGATTGACCGATCGCCCTTTAACCCCAGCCTCCAGAGGCTGGGGTTTTCGTTTATGCGAAAATGCATGACGCGCATCGGCCACTGGCCGACAGACGCCGTTGCGCCTTGCGTCAGTGGCCGCGCTTGCCCTTGATGCGGGCGCGCCGCCCGGCCGGGGCCGATGGCGCCGGCCGCTTCGGCAGCCGCAGCTTGGTGCCGTCGGGAAATTCGATAAACCGGCTCAAAACGCCGCCGGGCCGGCCTTCGATCACGAATTTGGTGCCGACGGGAAACCGGGCCGGCAGCCTTTCCGTACTGTACGCCATGACAACCTCCACGAGCCTGACCGGCCGAACCAGTCGGAAACGGTCAAAAAGCCCTCGTTCATGTCAACTTGGCTTACCAATGTGTAGGTGCCTTGACCGGTTGCAAGGATCGGGCAGTTATCCACGCTATCCCCAGATGCGGGGCAGCCATCCGATTGGCCCTGGCCCTGCCGGGCCACCTCGCCCGGGCTTGTCCGGTGTGGTAGGAAAACCACTCCGTTACCGGGCTGTTTCACGGATACTTTTCGACAATGACGGCGCCTTTAAAGAGCATCGAGGGAACCGGCGATCTGGCCGGCACCAGCCTTAATGTGGCGATGGCCGAGATCGGCCGTCGCGCGCGCGCGGCTGCCCGCGTGCTGGCGCTTAGCACCCCTGAGCAGAAGAACAAGGCGCTCGCCGGAATGGCCACCGCTATCCGCGCGCAAAAAGCCCGCATCCTGGCCGCCAATGCCGAGGACATCGCCGAGGCCAAGGCGCACGGCATGACCGGCGCGTTGCTCGACCGGCTCAAGCTCGACGACGCCAAGATCGACAGCATCGCCGCCGGCATCGAGACCGTCGCCGCCCTGAGCGATCCGGTAGGCCACGTCACCGAATCCTGGGTCCGGCCGAACGGCA
>JAQSCR010000209.1 GCA_029945495.1 Pseudolabrys sp.
ATCGGCCAGCCTCTTTCTCGCCGCGAAACATGATGAGGGTGCTTTGATACTGGACCCGGAAGCGCTTCAGCGTGTCCTTGGCCGTATCGAAGTCGACCTCGTAGACAACGAGATTGGGATTCTGCTTCTCGATCTCCTCGACGATTGGTCGCTGTTGCCGGCACGTCGGGCACCAGGGCGCTGTCACGTCAACGAGGATGGTTTTGCCGGCGGCCTGCGCCTGCTTGAATGCCTTGTCGCTAAACGGTTGCCCGGCTTGGGCGCCGAAGGCCGAGCCCAACAGGAATGCCGAAATAGTGATGATCTTGTAAAGTTTGGAAAACATGGCCCCGCGCGGCTCCGTTGAATGGCAAGCAAGCTCCCGTGGCTCGCATAAAGCCAAGTTCGCCGGTACGGTCGAAAAGGTTACGCACGAGACGCAACTTTTTGTGATCGGCGACGGACTTATGAATGACGCAAGAAGTCGATCAGCCGTTCTCCTTCCGCGGAGGCCCAGTCGGCGGCCCCGGGCATATAGCCGACGATCCAGCCCGAAGCGGCAATCGCATAAGTAATTGGCATTCCGTAAAGCGCGAACGGAGCTTTCCGCCGATTTTCAGGGTCGCTGAACGCGACATAGCCATTTGGATCCAAATATATCGGAAGGCTCTGTATCCGATATTTCGTGACGAACTGATCGACGACGGCGCGACCGGCTCTGTCTTCGGAGACCGCGATGATCTGGACATCAGCGTAACGACGGTCACCGAGCATGTGGTCGAGAATTGGCAATTCGGTGCGGCAGGCTTCGCACCACGATGCCCAGAAATTCAAGAGAACCGGACGTCCGCGCAATGAAGAAAGATCGATTGTTTTGCCGTCAAGCCGAAAGAGCCTGACTGACGGCACTGATAACAGTGGGCGAAGGATAGTGAATTGAAAGCGACCAGATCTGAATGCGGGGATGGCGGCGTCCTGCGCATTGGATTGCGTGGCGGTAGATAAACTTGCTAGTGATGCTGCCAATCCAAAAATGAACCGGCGCCGCTGACGGCGATTTTCGATCGTACGACGATGCGAGCTGGGATTGAGTCTGACGACCGCCATTGTCGACATTGTCTCACTTTTTCTATCCGCCATGATGTTCACGAGCATTTGATGGATAGGACGGTGCGCACTCGGCCTATAGGGAGGCTTCGTGCGCACCGTCTGGCCGTCAATCGGCTCGGGGAAACCCATTCGACGGTGCCAATCTCCCAGCTGCCGGGGGCTGGCGTCTGGGCAGATCAATTCGAGCCAACCGCGAAAGGCGACATTCAGTCGACTTTTAGTGGTTCAAGCCCGCTTCGGTGGCCCGGGCGAATTGCGCACGCTCCGTCGCGCTGAAAGCCTTCACGGTGGCTTTCGCCGGCGCATAGGCGTAAGTCAACGCACCTGCCGAATGCCGCGCGGTCGACGCGGCAAACGAGTACGTCTGGCCCGCAGCTTCGCTCGCGTCACTGGCCATCGCGGCCGAAGCGAAACCGACAACGAGCAGAGCAGAGAGAGCGATCTTGGTCTTGGTCAACATGATTGTAGCTCCTGTTTGGGATGAGTATGGGTATCTCATCTGCAACTGGTTTCGCTTTGACCTTCAGGAAGGTTACGACTCCGGCGTTCACGTCGCCGTGTTTAAGACTTTGGGCGCCTTCGGCGAGCCGATCTGACTATGAGTGAAAATTCAACAAACGAATCTACGCTTGAGAATTTAATGCGGGCCGCGCAGGCCGGTGACGCGCAGGCCTATGCACGTCTGTTGAGGGAAGTCACACCGCGCTTACACCGCATAGTACGCCGTCAGCGCCAATTCCTTCCGGCGGCGGACATCGAAGACCTCGTACAGGACATATTAATTTCTCTGCACGCCGTGCGAACGACCTATGATCCCGGCAGGCCCTTCATGCCGTGGCTGACAACCATAGCTCGAAACCGGCTCGTTGACGGTGCCCGCCGCTACGCACGGCAAAAGGCGCATGAGGTGAATGTCGACGAATATCCTGTAACCTTTTCCGAGGAAGGAACGAATACAGACGACGAACTGTATGGAGACGCTGACGCTCTCAAACAAGCGATCCAGGCCCTACCGCCAGGGCAGCGGGAAGCTGTGGAAATGCTGAAGTTACGTGAGATGTCGCTAAAAGAGGCTGCAGTGGCGAGTGGGGTCAGCGTTGGCGCGCTGAAAGTTTCAGTCCACCGCGCCATGGGCGCGCTTCGAAAAGCTCTGGGCAAGGAATGATGGCGATGGATACCCAAAAACTAATTCAGACCTTGGCCGAGACGGCTCAGCCGATGAGGCCACTTCGCCGTCCGTGGGCCAGAACCGCGATGTGGCTCGCTATCGCCTTTTCCTACATCGCCCTGGTGATCTATGCCATGTCACCGCGCACCGACCTGGCCGTCAAACTGACAGAAGCGCGCTTTGTCATTGAACAGTTTGGTGCGCTCGCTACCGGCATCGCCGCGGCCGTCGCCGCATTTGCCACAACAATCCCCGGTTACAGCCGAAAAGTTTTGCTGCTGCCTGCGTTGCCGCTCGCGCTCTGGCTCGGCACCCTGGGTCAGGGCTGTATAAGCGCTCTCATTCAGTATGGCCTCGGCGGACTATCGCTTCAGCCCGACTGGATCTGCCTTCCTGCCATCGCCTTGGTCGGCGCAATACCGGCTGTCGCCATGGCAGCTATGCTCCGGCGCGGCGCACCACTCTTTCCGCACATGTCGACTGCGCTAGGGGCGCTGGCCGCGGCTGGACTCGGAAACTTCGGATTGCGCTTTTTTCACACGCAAGATGCGAGCCTGATGGTCCTGGTCTGGCAGTTCGGCACCGTGTTCGCGCTGACATGCCTTGCGGGCTCTTTCGGGCGCCATCTCTTAAGCTGGAACTCAATTATCGGCGCCACTCGCCGCCAGTCGGCCATCGGTTGACCGAAGCGGCCACCGCCAGCAGACGGCTTCAATTTCTTGTACCGGAGCAGATGCGACGGGTTTAAGACGACACTATCGTCGCGCCAATAGGAAGGTTGCTGCATAATTGGAGACCCCGCTAGCGAGCGGTTCCGATTGTCTGCCACCAACAATTTAAACAATTCGAATGGAGAGTTTCGGTGGCAGAGGAAGTAGCGC
>JAQSCR010000210.1 GCA_029945495.1 Pseudolabrys sp.
CCCTCACCGAGCGAGCGCACGACTTCATCCGGCGTCGGCAGATCAGCGGCGTAGGCAATGCGCACCAGCACCATTTCGGCCGCGGCGACCGGGCGGCCGGAGGCCTGCACCTCGCCGACGCCCTTCAGCAGCATCTGCCAGCAGCGCGACAGCACCCGCATCGACAGTTGCGCGGCGAAGGCGCGACCACGCACGCGCTCGGCCTCCGACAGCGAGACGTCGTCGGCGACATTCGGCACGACTTTGACGCGGGTGACGAAATGGGTGAATTCGGCGAGGTCGTTGAGCACCACGGACGGATCGGCGCCGATGTCGTATTGCGCGCGCAGCTCGGCCAGCGCCCCGGCAATGTCACCCTTCATCAAGGCTTCGAACAGATCGACGATACGGACGCGGTCGGCAAGGCCGAGCATCTGGCGTACGTCTTCGGCGCGCACGGGGCCCGCGGCATTTTTGCTTTCGCCGGCGTTAACGCCGGCATGCGCGATGCCCTGGTCAAACAGCGACAGCGCATCGCGCACCGAGCCTTCGGCGGCGCGAGCGATCAAGGCGAGCGCAGCGGGTTCGGCTTCGATGTTTTCCTTCGACGCTATCTTCTGCAGATGCTCGACCAGCACCGCGGCATCGACGCGGCGCAGGTCGAAACGCTGGCAGCGCGACAGCACCGTCACCGGAACTTTACGAATCTCGGTCGTGGCGAAGATGAACTTGGCGTGCGGCGGCGGCTCTTCCAGCGTCTTCAACAAAGCGTTGAAGGCGGCGCCGGACAGCATGTGCACTTCGTCGAGGATGTAGACCTTGTAGCGCGCCGACACCGGCGCATAGCGCACCGCGTCGTTGATCTGGCGCACGTCGTCGACCGAGTTATGCGAGGCGGCGTCCATTTCCAGGACGTCGATATGGCGGCTGTCGATGATCGCCTGGTCCTGCACGCCCATCACCGGCATGTGGATGGTCGGCCCTTTGATCGAGCCGTCCGGCAATTCGTAGTTCAGCGCGCGGGCGAGGATGCGGGCGGTGGTGGTCTTACCGACGCCGCGCACGCCGGTGAGGATCCAGGCCTGCGGAATGCGGCCCGACTCGAAGGCGTTCGAAATGGTGCGGACCATGGCCTCCTGGCCGATCAGGTCCTCGAAGCTCGACGGGCGATATTTGCGCGCGAGGACGCGGTAGCCGCCAGCCGGCGCTTCGGCCGAGGCGGAACCAGGAACGGCAGGGTTCGCGGGTTCGCTCATGTGCGCTGTTCTCTTTGCGCCTATTCTCGCAGCCATTGGCCGTGGATGCCACCCGCCGCAACGGCGCAGGTCGCTTCACGCCCAATGAATGGTGGAAAAATGGGTGGGAGGCTGACAACGACCCGAACCGGGCTCGTTAGGGCTGCTTCCTTCCGGATCTGACCCGGTTGGCGAGTGGCTCGTCCACCGCCAACCTCCCGGTCCCTATATCGGGCGAATGGAGGGAGAAAGCAAGCGAGGCCAATTTCGGTGATTTCCGTTTTGTCTGGCAAAACCTCTCCACCGTCATTGCCGGGCTTGACCCGGCAATCCATGATAATTCTCGACAAAATCGACCGTAAGATTTCCTCCTCGGCGGAGGGTCATGGATGCCCGGGTCAAGCCCGCGCATGATGCGGAAAGTGGGGCACGTTTAAATAATGGCCGAATCGTCCTTCTCCCTCTACCCGCAACTGGCCGCCGACACCGTCCCGGTCGGCGACCTGGCGCTGACGCTCGTCCTGCTGGCGAACGACGCCAATTACCCGTGGCTGATCCTGGTGCCGCGCCGGCCCGGAATCACCGAACTCATCGACCTGACCGAGGCCGACCGGCGCCAGCTGACGGCCGAGACCGACACCGCCGCCCGCGCGCTCAAATCGATCACCGCATGTGACAAGCTCAATGTCGCCGCATTGGGCAATGTGGTGGCGCAGCTGCATGTCCATGTGATCGGCCGCCGGCATAACGACAAGGCCTGGCCAAAGCCGGTCTGGGGCGCGGCGCCGGCCACCGCCTACGATCCCGTTGCGCGTGACGGCTTTGTCGCCGCGCTGCGGCGAGCGCTCAATGTGACGACAAATTAATCTTCGTCATTCTGGGCCGCGCCGCACGCGCGGACCCGGAATGACGGGGAGGTGCATTGCACTCCTCCGTTCCCCATGCGAGTTTCCGCGCAATGTCACCTTCCCCGAATCTCGGTCCCAATCTGGGTCCTTTGCCCATCCTCGGCTACACCGACAACCGCCTCGAGCGCGCCGCCGAGCTGCGCGGCAACGCCGCCGCGATTGACGCCATGGCGGCCGGCCCGCGCGCCGGCGCCTATGTCATCGGCGGCGACCTGATCGTCACCAAGAAGGACGCAGCCATCAGCGATCCGCTGTTCACGCTTGAGCAGGCGCGTGCTTTCGGCCCGGCGAACGAGACGATCTTCCTCGGCCATCTCGATGGTGACGGCCGCTTCGGCTTCGGCATTCCGCAGGCCGATGCCGAGGCGCTGAAGGCCCGCGACGATCTCCTGGTCACCGACCTGCGCTCGATCGCCGTGCATGGGCTGGTCGACGCCCAGCATCTGCCGCCGCTCGCAGAGGCCAAGGCGGTGCTGCAATGGCATCTGCGGCATCGTTTCTGCTCGAATTGCGGCGCGGCGAGCAACGCGGTCCATGCCGGCTGGAAGCGCCTTTGCCCCACGTGCATGACCGAGCACTTCCCGCGCACCGATCCGGTCGTCATCATGCTGATCGTCGATGGCGAGCGCTGCCTACTCGGCCGCAGCCCCCGCTTTGCGCCGACCATGTGGTCGTGCCTCGCCGGCTTCATCGAGCCCGGTGAATCCTTCGAGGACGCGGTCAAACGCGAAACCCGCGAGGAAGCCGGCATCGTCTGCGGCCGGGTGAAATATTATCGCTCGCAGCCCTGGCCGTTCCCGACCTCGCTGATGATCGGCTGTCACGCCGAGGCGCTCAGCCACGATATTGTCGTCGATCGCACGGAACTCGAAGACGCCCGGTGGTTTAGCAAGGATGAGTGCGTCGCCATGTTGCTGCGCAATCACCCGGACGGCCTGACGATGCCGCCGCCGGTGGCGATCGCGCATCATATCGTGCGGAGTTGGGTCGAGAACGAAGTCCATTTTGACTG
>JAQSCR010000211.1:0-2631 GCA_029945495.1 Pseudolabrys sp.
GGCCTTCGCGCTGGCCGGCGCGGTGCTGACCTATTTCGGCTTCATGCACGGCGAGGCCATCGGCATCGGTGGCGGCTTCGGCGTCACGCCGTCGGTGGCGCTGGCCTATCTGATCGTTGCCGGCTTCCTGTTTGCGCTGTCGAAACAGCCGGCAGTCGCGGCAGTCCCCGCGTCCGCCGCCGCTGTACCGGCGGAGTGACGCGTGCGGGCTTGAATGGCGGTCGGCATCCGAGCAGGATGCCGGCCCGTCATTCGATTCCGCGGTCGTCATTTTGTCAGCAGAGCCAAATCCGCCACGCCGCCGCCGGCGCGCCTTCGACTGGTCGACAGCGGCAATCGCCGCTTTGGCCGGCGGCGCGGCGCTGACCGTCTATTGGCGCGACGGCGCTGAGCATTTCCTCACTGTCCTAGACAGCGACCTGCTGCTGTTCGCCGCTATGCTGCCCAAGGTTCTGGCCGGCTGCTGCATCGGCGCCTTCATCACTTTGTTGCTGCCGCGCGAAATGGTGGCGCGCTGGGTCGGCCATGAATCCGGCCTAAGCGGCCTGCTGATCGCGGTCGCCTTCGGCGTCATCCTGCCGGGCGGTCCCTTCACGATCTATCCGATCGCCGGCGCGTTTCTGCTGGTCGGTGCCGATGCCGGCACGGTGGTGGCCTTTATCGTCAGCTGGACCTTGATCGGCTACACGCGTGCACTTGTCTGGGAACTGCCGTTCTTCGGCGCGGACTTCGTGTTCTGGCGCATCGCCGCGGCGCTGCCGCTGCCGGTTCTCGCCGGCGTGCTGGCGCGCCTGGCCGTGCAAGCCGGCTTTCCGGTGCAAGCCAAACACATTCAAGTTAAGCAAAAGCCCGGCGGCGCGAGGCGCGGCGAGCCATGATGCTGGCCATCGATGTCATGTTGTGGCTGTTCGTCGCCGTGCTGGCGACGCTCGCCGCCTTGCGCGGCCGGATGCTGCTCAATGACGGCTTGCGCACCGGCGCCGTCGAATTCCTGCACCTCTTGCCGCGCATCGGCATCGGCGTCGTCGGCTCCGGCTATATCGCCGAAGTCCTGCCGAAGGCCTTGATCGCGCCGTGGCTCGGTCCGGAATCGGGATTGACCGGTGTGCTGCTCGCGACTTTGGGCGGCGCGTTGACGCCGGGCGGGCCGGTGGTCGGCTTCGCCATCGGCGCGGCGGCACTGAAAGGCGGCGCCGGCGCGCCGCAGGTGATCGCCTATTCGACCGCCTGGGCGCTCTATGCCATCCACCGTCTGGTACTTTACGAAGTGCCGATGATGCCGCCGCGCGTGGTCTGGCTCAGAGCGATGGTGTGCTTGCCGCTGCCGTTCATCGCCGCGGCATCGGCGATGCTGATCGGCAAGCCGTAGTCCTCAAGTCTTCGCACCAGCCAGCAATTCGTCGGCGATCTCGCCGTTCATCACGTCTTCGAGCTTTTGCAAGGCGCGCGCGGCGAGAACGCCGTCATAGATGCGATGATCCCAATGCAGCAGGATCTCCATCGTATTGTCGGATTTGACCAGGCCATATGTCATTATGCTCGGTCCGGGCGAATTGAGCACCACGGTTTCCGAGCCGAGCGTCGCCACTGAGGTGACGGCGAAGGTGCCAAAATTGTTGGCCCGCTGGCGGCCGTTATTGAGGCCGAACCACCAGAACAGGCGCCGCAGCGGCATCGGCAGGCGGGTGATACGAATGACCCGGCGCAGCGCCGGCACCTCGTCGAGCGGCGCGTTCTTGCCGCCTTGCAGAACCGCTTCGACTTCGCCGAGCGCCATTTCGTCGGCCGAGCCGATCTTCAGCAGGATCGGCACGTCCTTGTCGAAACTCTCGCGCACGATCGCGGCCATGGCGACGCTGCGCGGCAGTTCGTAAAAATGCGGCCACGGCCACTGCAGATAGAACGTGCGCAGCCACGGCTCGTCGCGCGCGACGATGCAGAACGCCTTGACGATCATGGGCGTCCAGCCCGGCCGCACGGCAAGGCTCGAGCGTGCCTTGATCAGGCGGTCGAGCTTCAGCGTCCGCGTGACGACGACCAGCGGCACCGACACGTGCATCAGGTCGATCACCAGGCGGCGCGCCAGACTGATCGATTTGTATTGGCCCCGCATATGTCCCCGAAGTCTTGATGAGTGCGCGCAGGTTTAGTGAATTCTCACGGCAAGTAAACCGGCTTAATGCACAGCCGCGCCGGTGCGCGGCACGATGGCGCCGCGATGCCGGATGACCTGGCCGGCCAGCCGGTGCGCGGCGGCCGCCGCATCAAGCGTGCTGCGCCCGGCCAGCCGCGCTGCCAGATACCCGGCGTTGAAACCGTCGCCGGCCGCGGTCGCATCGACCGGGGTGACGATCTCCGGCACCGGCACCATGTCGCGGCCGCCGGCGCCGGCCACCAGTGCGCCGTTCGCTCCGTTCTTGACGACGATCTCGGTCACGCCGAAGGCCTGCAGGCGTTCGACGGTCGCCTCCGGCGACGGGTCGCCCCACAGCACAGCCTCGTCGTCATAGGCCGGCAGCGCGATGTCGACGCGCTTGAGCGCCTCGGCAAAGACCGTGCGCGCCCGGGTGAGATCGCCGCGCCAGCCGTCAACGCGGAAGTTGCCGTCGAAGGCAATGGTCGCGCCGGCGC
>JAQSCR010000211.1:2641-3120 GCA_029945495.1 Pseudolabrys sp.
CCAGTTCGAGCGCAGCGAGAAAACGGCCGAGCCCGACATTGGAATACAGCGACAGCGTGATGCCGGAAAAATAAATCAACCGCGCCGACGTGAGCGCCGCCGCGGTCAGGCTCCAACTCGGCAGTTCGAACAGATCGCGCGCCGGCGCCGTATCGCACCAGACATGCGCGCGGCGTTCGCCTTTCAGGTTGGCGTCGACCAGTGCGAGCGCCGGCAGCCGGCCGGCAACGCGCGTGATCAGATCGGTGCCGATGCCTTCGGCGGCGGCGAGCGAGACAATCGCATCGGAATAGGGGTCGTCGCCGAGCGCGGTGGCAAATGCCGTCGGCTGCCCGGCGCGCGCCAGATAAATCGCGGTATTGAAGGTGTCGCCGGAACTCGCCAGCGCAAAGCGGCCGTCGCCGCCGCGCGCCAGCTCGATCGTGGCTTCGCCGACGCAGATCGCCCGTTTGGCGGAGTCGCTCGTGGTCTTGCCTGTC
>JAQSCR010000212.1 GCA_029945495.1 Pseudolabrys sp.
GCCGCCGAGGCCTTCCGGCGCCAGGCTTATCCGGCTGGCAACAGCGTTAAGCAGCCAGTCGCTGCCGGTGCGCATGCGCCACTGGATCGTTTGTCCATCGCCGCCACGTGAAGCGCCGGCGCCGCCAGACCCCTCCCGAATCTCCTTCTTGGTGAAAAGAATCGGCATCGAGGCTTCCAGCACTTCAATCGGCACCGCCGCGACTCCGGTCGGATAACAGGTCGCTGACGGGCCCGGCTTGGTCAAACGCGCACCCATGCCGCCGGAGTAATTGAACATCGAACTGGTGAACGGATCGCCGGCCGCGTTCTTGCCCTGGATTTGTATCGTCCAGACCGCGCCGCTGCCTTCCGCCAGAACGCGGTCTGGCATGATGTGATAAAGCGCCTTGAGAATGGGCATCGGCACATACATGCCGACGACATGGCGCGCATTCACAGGTGCGGGGTATTTGCAGTTCACGATGCAGCCGTCAGGCGCCTTGACCAGAATGGGCGCCAGACTGCCGAAGTTGTTCGGCAGTTCGGGATCGAGGCACGAGCGGATCGCGAAGGTGCTGTAGGCATGCGTGTAGTTCATCACGACGTTGATGCCATAAGGGCTCGGTCCCGAGCTGCCTTCGAAGTCGATCAGGATCGTGCCTTCTTTGGCGTCGACAGTGACGGCCGTCTTGAGCGTGATGATGTCGCCGCCGGGAACGTCGAACGAACTTTCGCCGTGATAAGTGCCGGCTTTAAGCTTGCGGATCGAATCCCGCGTCGCTTTTTCCGAACGCGAGATGATTTCTTCGGACAACAGGTCGATGTCGTCATAGCCCTGCCGGTCCAGCAACGTTGACAGGCGCTTGCAGGCCAAACGGGCGCTGGACACTTGGGCGGCGAGATCGCCAAACACATGATCCGGTGTGCGCACGTTGCGGCGGATCATTTCATGCAGGGTTTTGTTCGGCACGCCTGCTTCGTAAAGCTTCAGCATGGGAATCCAGAGGCCTTCCTCATGCACGTCGCGGGCGCCGGCGCCGACACCATAGCCGCCGATATCGGTGTGGTGGATAGTGGAGCCGAAGAAGCCGATCAGCTTGCCCTTGTGGAAGGCCGGCAACATGATCGTGATGTCGAAAAAGTGTCCCGCCGACAACCAGGGATCGTTGGTGATCAGCACGTCTCCCGGGTCTAGCGTCTGGGTTGGAAAAGCATCGACGAAATGCCGGCCAGCGGCGGCGAGCGAATTAATATGGCCCGGGGTTCCGGTCACCGCTTGCGCGACCATGCGGCCCTGCCGATCAAACAGCGCGTTCGCAAGGTCGCCGGCTTCGCGCACGATGGGGCTGAAGGCGATGCGTTGCAGCGCCTTGGCCTGTTCGCTGACGATGCTGATGAGATTGCTCCAGACGATCTCAAGTTCGATGCCGTCCATGTCGGCTACTCCTTCGACGCCATGATGCAGCCGGTCGCGTCCACTTTGGCGCGCCAGCCCGGCAGGATGATGATCGTGGTTTCACGTTCTTCAATAATGGCCGGCCCATCGATGCTTTGACCGCGGGCCAGATCCTGGCGTGCATAGACCGGGGTGTCGATGTCGCTGCCGTTGAAGCGTGCGCTGCGCGTGCTGCGCGGCTTACTCGGCGCCGATTTGAGTTCGGTGCGGGTGTCGCGGGATGCGACCGGGCCTGTCGCGACCAGCCGCCAGCTGACGATTTCCACGTCCACGTCGGGGAGCCGCAGGCTGTAGAGCTTTTCGTAGCCGTCCTCGAAGACGGCGCGCACCCAGGCGGCGTCGTGCTTTTGACGTGGATCGGTGTCGAACCAGGCTGTCACTTCATTCTGCTGGCCGAAATAACGCAGGTCGGCGCCGAACTGGAACGTGATGTCGGATGCTTTGCAGCCCGCGCTGGCCAGTCCGCTGCCGGCATCGGCCACCAGCTTGGCAACGATACGGTCGACATCGTCCCATTTCAGGGCGGAAAGGCGAGACAGCGAACCCTGGCTGAGGTCGAGCCGGGGCGGTGTCACCAGGGTGCCGAAGGCCGACAGCACGCTGGCGAGCGGCGGATAGATCACCATCGGGCTTTCGAGCAGATCGGCGACGTAACAGGCATGGACGGGGCCGGCGCCGCCGAAGGCAAACAACGGCACGCCGCGATAATCGATGCCGCGATCGACCGCGTGCGCACGCGCGGCGGCCGTCATCGATTCACCGACGACGCGGTAGATGCCGGCGGCAACCTCGCGCATGGAGGTGCCAAGTTGCTCGCCCAGCTTGGCCAACTGCTTTTCAGCGGCCTTCAGATCGAGCTTCATGTCGCCGCCGAGGAAATTATCGGCGTTGAGATAGCCCAGGATCAGGTCGGCGTCGGTCACGGTTGCGTTCTGTCCACCGCGTCCATAGGCGACCGGACCCGGCGTCGAGCCGGCGCTTTGCGGGCCGACCTTCAAGAGGCCGAGATTGCTCACGGAGGCGATGCTGCCACCGCCCGCGCCGATCTCGATCATGTCGACGGAGGGGATGAGAATCGGCAGGCCGCTGCCCGACTTGAAGCGATAGATGCGGTCAACTTCGAAGTCGCCGGCGATGAGCGGATGACGATCCTCGATGATGCAGGCTTTCGCCGTGGTGCCGCCCATGTCGAAGGAAAGGAGGCGATCGATACCGAGCACTTCGGCATAATAGGCGGCGGCAAGCGCCCCGGCGGCCGGTCCCGATTCCACCATGCGTACCGGAAATTTCTTGGCGATGTCGATGCCGATGACACCACCGTTGCTCAGCATGATCAGCGGGTCGTTGGCGAAGCCGCGTTTTTTCAATCCGGCAGCGAGCGCGTCGAGATAGGGACCGGTAATCGGCGTGGTATAAGCGTTCATCACCACCGTCGACGTCCGCGGATATTCGCGAATTTGCGGCGCGACGTCGGACGATATCGACACATACATGTCCGGCGCGCGCTGCCGCACGATGTCGCGCATGAGGCGTTCGTTGGCGGGATTGAGATAGGAATTGAGGAAGGAAATGGCGACCGAAACAACGCCTTTTGCCTTCAGCGTATCGACAATTTCCGCGGCCTTGACGCCATCGAGAGGCGTGAGCACCTCACCGGTCGCCA
>JAQSCR010000213.1 GCA_029945495.1 Pseudolabrys sp.
GAAGGTCAGCAGCCCCATTCCGATCCATGTGCGCAGGGTAAAATGGGGAATTCGGGCAAACACATCGCGCTCCTGGATCAGAATGAACGGCAGCATTAGCACCAGCATTCCCACGTAAGTGTAGAAGCACATGCGCAGTGGCGAGTGAATCTCCAATGCCTTCTTCCCATAGGAATTATAGAACGCGCGGCCCAGGACGCCCGCAAAGATCAGCACGTTGCCGGCAAGGTTCGTGAGTCCAAAATGGGCACCCTGCAGGTCTTGTCCGGAGCACATGAGAACCCCGGCGAGGGCGAGCGCGAAACTGAACCAACGCACCAACGACATTCTCTCTCGCAGAAAGACGAAGGCCATAAATGCGGTGCAAACCGGCAGGGCGAGGGTGATAAGCGCAGCGTTGCTGGCGAGCGTCCACCGCGTGCCGAGCGTGATCAGCACCTGGCCCGGAAAGACCCCTGCGACGATCAGCAGCGCGTATAAGGCGAAGTTGGAACCACGGCTGCGGGGTGCGGCCGGAGTGACCGCCGTGCGCCCTTCGGCGCGAACGAACGGATAGAGCAGTAGCGTGGCGAGGAACATTGGGCCGAAGACCGTGAACCAAGGGCCGACTTGATCCTCAACGAGCTTGATGCACGTGAACTGGAGCGCCCACATCACATTGCAGGCCAGTAAGAGTAGCCAGGATTTCATATTAGTTCAGTTGCGGGCTCCGGCAGTCGAGACAAAGGGTCGCCGCGTCAGGCCCCTTCGGCGCCCCGCATGCAAGCACCCCCAACGCGAACAAAGCGGATTTCCGGCGAGGTTGTTCGGTTAAGGCTAAGCTAATCGAAGCCGGCAAGAGGCATGGGCCGGCTCGGGCGAGGATCGGCCGGGACTTAGGAAGGGATTGGCTCATGAGTTTGGACTGAGGGGAATCGCGGTCGGGGCCTGGGCAATATAGCCAATCGGGTCATTTAGTCTGCGGCACACGAGCCACGCAGTCGATTTCAACCTTGATGCCATCGCCTAAGCCGGACTGCACAGTCGTTCGCGCCGGGAAGGCACCTGTGAAAAATTCAGCGTATGCCTGGTTAAAACGATCAAAATCCTTGATGTCCGCAAGGTGGCAGCCGCAACGCACTATGTCGCCAAAGGAACAACCGGCTACCGCGAGAATTTTCCCAATATGCGCCATGGTCAGCCTGGTTTCCTCCTCAATCGTACCATGATGCACTTGGCCCGACTTCAAATCCAGGGGTCCCTGCCCGCTCACAAAAACCCACCCGTCGCACTCAATCGCGGCGGAATAGGCGCCGGTCGAAACGCATTTTTCGGGGTGTTTGATCTCGTGTTTCATAAATTAAGATAGGCAGTTGAAGTCACCCGCGTTCGACATACGCGAAAGCGTGCACAATAGGGGGACTAGTTGCCGCCGAGAGCGTGGGCCAAGGAATGGTAACTTTCGATGCTCGCGCTGGAAAGCGAGCAAATCGCGCACGTTCGCTCATTACGCACCTCGGCCGGGACAAGAAATGCCCGAGCCTGCCCGGGGCCTCATCTCACTCTTCAGATCTGGTAAATCTTCACCTTATCCGCCGCCAAGGCGGTCCGCGCGGCGCCGGGCAACTCCTGGTTGGTGACGAAAGAAGTAAACGCGCTCCACGACGCAAAACGCACCGCAGCGGGACGATTCCATTTAGTCGCGTCGGCGACCAGCACGCGCACGACGGAGTGCTGCAGGACATTGGTCTTGATTGCCGCTTCACCAAGTTCATTCGCGTAGGCTCCGTTTGCGACGTCAAGCCCAGCGGCCCCGATAACCGCCGCGTCGAAACGCAGATGAGCGAGCCATGCTTGAGCCAGCGCCCCGGTCAGTGCAAGTGACCCCTTTTTAATTTCGCCCCCAATGCCGATCAGCGTCGCCTTAGCCTCAGGAGCGAGCGAAATCAATGGCACCGAGTTCGTGAAGATATGCAGATCGGGGCGCGCGATCAATAAGCGTCCAACTTCAAGGGTGGTCGTGCCCGCATCAATAAAGATGTTGCCCTCGTGTGGAAGGAGATCGCACGCCCGACGGGCAATCCGGTCTTTTGGGTTGTTCTCACCGGCTGCGGCCGGGCGAACGCCGGATTCGCTCTGGAAGAAGTTTGCGGGCAACAGTCCGCCGTGACTGCGCGTCGCCTTACCGGATTCAGCAAGGAAAACCACATCGCGCCGCGCGGTGGCGGTGGACACGTTGAAGCTCTTGGTGATCTCGGCAATGGTAACCCGGCCTTGTTCAGACAAGAGGAGCAGGATCGCCCGGTGACGTTCGGGAGTGAGCATGTTTACAAGTTACTGACCGTTACGCATGGCTTCAACCCTCTTGCACGTAAACAACGAAAAGTTGGGGCGTCAGCCCCACGAGTGACTGTCAACTTTCGTCACTGCCCCGCCGATTAAGTGCACCGTCGATCCGTTTCGCCCACTCAAAGCCGCCGCCAGTGCTTGCCCACGACCAGAGGTAAACTGAGCGATCATGCGCGTTATGACACTTTGGCTACGTGCTGATTGAGAATACGCACCGCCGCGCGCACTTTTGCGCACTCAAAGCAGGCTGAAGCCGTCCGACCCCGCGCCAAAGGTCCTGCCTCCCCTCCCCACGCCTTTATCGCCGCCGATGCCAACTCATGCCATAAGCTCACGTGCGTTTGAGCGGACCCGTGTGCGGTGGTGCTTGGTTGCGGCAGTGGCTTTAGTTGCCGCGCTTAGGATCACGGCCGAATCCCCAAGGTCGCCCGCCAAGGGGCCACCCCGGGGAGCGGTCGTCATGCAACGGAATGACGCCCCCGAGTGTGTCAAATTCGGCGTTCGCGAGCTTGAGCGGGCACTCGCGGAGGCGCCCGCGTCTGGCCATCCAGAGGTGGCTCTCCAAGTAATCGTGGAATCGCTGGAGCAACCTGCGCTCGACGCTCAGCGCGGAAGCTACGAGGCCGTTGTTCCGGGCGCCGCCGAGTCATTCGCCATCCGCCGAACCGGCGACCACATTCTGATCATTGGGCGCGACGCGGTTGGCGCGATGTATGGGGCCCTGGCCGCCGCCGAGGGTGTGCGCCGGTCGGGCGCACCCGC
>JAQSCR010000214.1:0-384 GCA_029945495.1 Pseudolabrys sp.
AATATTTGCCGAGACGTGTGCGCACAGCGCCTTCGCCGCGTGCTTTCCGCGGAAAAGGGCGGCACATTTGCATACCTTCGCGCCCTGCCAATCCTGCGCCATCGGCTAGAGCGCGAGTTGACGAACCAGGTCGTCTGGAATGCGGTGTCGTTGGCGCATCAGCTTCCGATTTCCACCTTGCATGGTTCGATGGGCTGGGTCACGACCACGGAGGGTGTGGCGATTGCCTATCCGACGGGCACGAAGGCAAGCGATGTCGCCAAGTTCACTGCGGCGGCCAGCGAACACAAGGGCCCGGTGATTTGCTACGCATGGGCCGCCCCACGGTTTGCAGCGGCAGTGCCCCGGGCACAAGTTTTTTCGCTGCCGGACACATTGCTTGGC
>JAQSCR010000214.1:394-3087 GCA_029945495.1 Pseudolabrys sp.
AATCAGTGGTTCTGCTGGAGGACGCTGAGCCCGAGCAGGTGGTCGGCGGAGGAGCAGAAGAATGACAACGATTCTGAAGAAATTTCAGTGCCAGATGCGCGAAGCACTGGTCACTCGATTCAAACACCTTAAGGCGCAATACGACGCAGTCTCCCGACTGCCAGGCAGCGTTGAAAAACTAAGTCGGATTCGGCTGGACCATGGGGCGGTCATGCTCCAGGCTCCAACCGGAGTCGGGAAGACTCTCATCGCCGTGGACACCGTGCAGTCCTTCTCCACCAATGAAAAGGTGGTCTGGTTCTGGTTCGTGCCATTCGTAGGTCTAGTGGGCCAGGCTCAGCGTACCTTTCAGGCCGAGGCGCCGGCGGTGAAGTTGCTGTCCCTCGAGTCAGACCGGTTCACCGAATCGCTGCGTCCTGGCGGCGTTTACGCCCTTTCGTGGCAGTCTGTCGCCTCCACTCTAGCGCGTCGCGTCCTGCGGGAAACTCGAGATGACGGGCTTTCCGTGGACGACCTCATTCTGCAAGCCAGGGAGCTGGGGTACCGCATTGGATGCGTAGTTGATGAAGCCCACCATGGGCTGCAGAAGGCACACGAGGCCTCGACGTTTTTCTCGACGGTACTGAAGCCTGACTACGCCTTGCTCATGACGGCGACGCCTCGCGACGAGGACGCTATCAAGTTCAGTCAGAAAACGGGCTACAAGTTGGGGAACCCGGACGAATGGGCCACTATCACCCGCGACCAAGGCGTGTCGGCAGGCCTGCTTAAAGAGGGTGTCAAAACCGTAAAGTTCATTGCTCGGTCTGGCAACGAGTCCAAGATGCTTGATTTCGAAAGAATCGCCTTGGCGCAAGCTGTGGCGATGCACCGCCGAATCAAGCTGGAACTCGAGCACCTGGGTGTCGGCGTTACCCCGCTCCTCTTGGTGCAGGTTCCGAACGGAGGTGAGTCGGTTGACGACGTTGAGCGGATTCTCGTCACTGAACTCGGGTTTTCCGCTGTTTCGGTACGCAAGCACACCTCAGATGAGCCGGATGACAACCTCGCCGCGGTCGCCAATGACCCGTCGGCAGAGGTGCTGATTTTCAAGATGGCAATCGCGATGGGGTTCGATGCACCGCGGGCCTTCACGCTGGCGGCGCTTCGCGGCGTTCGGGACCGAGAGTTCGGCACTCAGGTAGTTGGCCGCATCATGCGCGTTCATCGGCTTCTGCAGGGACGCGAGGATGTTCCAGTACTGCTGAAGAACGGGTACGTCTTTTTGGCGAACCAAGAGGACCAAGAAGGCCTCCGCGACGCTGCAGGACTGATTAACGCAATGCGAGCTCAAGAGCCCCAGCTGGGTCAGCAAACTATCCTGACCTTGGAGGTCGGCGCAGATTCCTCGGATATCACGTTGGTGAATTCGCAAGGGGAATCCGAGTCGGTCGTAGCCGCGACGAGCGACGGGGAGGCCAGCCGCGTGCCTTCGATACAGCCCTCGCAGGGCGGCTCTACAGGTTTGAGCAACATTAGCGCAGAAGTGCTGGAAACTGCCAGGAACCTTGTTGCTCAGCTTCAAGGGCGCGGTCAACTCGTTTTGCTGAACATCAGCGGTGCCGCCGCTTCTACTGGAGCGGCAGCGCCGGGGTCCGCACCGGCGGCAAGCCCGTCAGCCGCGCCCGCAACACTGGCGGATGTCATCGCTGCGACGGCTGTGGCCAAGAAGCGCTATCCGCGCAAAGCCAATGCTCCCCTGACTTTGAAAACTGAGTTGCTTCCGAGCTTGCCGGACAATTTCGAAGAGCAGGTTGTCGGACTTGTGGACTTCACTCGGGTTCTCGGGGACAGGGACCGCACTGGCACGCAACTCACACAACGGACGGAGGAGCTCTTCACCGAAGATGAGTCGATGCTGGACGAGAGCATCCTCGCGCAGCTTTCCCCCTCGGTGATTGCAGAGCGTGCAAAGCAGGTGGCGCTCCCCTTCCGCGATGTCGATGAGCGGGACTTCCTCCACCGGCTGGAGGACCGGTTCCGGGATGCATTGGTGCGCCAAGGAATAGCAGTGCCCAAAGACGCTGAAGTCATTCGTCGGCAGCTGGACCTCGTTTTGGTGAGGAACCCCAAGCTGGTGCGGGAGGCTCACAAACGAGCTCGCGCGAGTCTTGTGGAGGTCCATGACGTGACGTTGCCAGATGCGCTCATCGAGCCTGCCGGCTTGCCGCGCTCCGCGCGCAACGTCTACGGGGTTTTCCCCCCGGGGCTGAACAAGGACGAGCGCGAGTTCGCCAACTTGCTGGACACCGACTCCGATGTGATTTGGTGGCATCGGAATCCGTCAGACAAGCCCGGTTCGGTGGCGCTGTGGGCCTGGTCCGGCGGCTTGACGGGCTTCTACCCCGACTTTATCGTGGCGGTTCAAGGCCGCGCACATGCCGAGGGCCAAGCTCTTGTCGAAGTTAAGGGCGAGTTTCTCCAGGAATGGGAAAAGGCGAAGGCCGGAGCAAAGGGCCTGCACCACGGGCGTGCGTTCATGGTCGGCAAGCGTGGCGATGACGGAAACTTCTACTTCCTCAGGCTGGAGAACCACCAACTCGAACTGGACGGCCTATATGAGACCCAACGTCTCAAGATGAACATTTGAGCCCGTAGCCATGCAGCCCCGCGCCAAAACCATACAAATTTTTCTTCCGTCCGGGGACCCGCAG
>JAQSCR010000215.1 GCA_029945495.1 Pseudolabrys sp.
TCTGGCGGCGTCGCTGGCCGGCATCGCCTTCGAAGTCTCGGTGGTCATGGTGGCGCGCGATCCGGTCGATCCCGCCGGCGCCACGGAATTCGCGACACGCCTGATGCTGGGCGGCCTGCCGCATCTGCCGCGCCGGTCACCCATCTGACAATCGGCCGGGCGAAGGTCCGCGATCAGGGCGTGCGGAAGATCGGCTTGAAGGTGGCGGCGTCTTCCCAGGTGATCGCGGGATGCTCGCCCGAGTCCCATTGCTTCCACGCCATGTTTTCGGCCAGCCGGAAGGGCGCGCGCATCGCCTCGAGGCTGGCATCGAGGCCCGCCAGATCGGCAGCCTCGTAGATCGCATGATGCCGCGCAGGCTGGCGCCCGACGCTGCTGTAGCGGCGGCAGCCCGCCCACGACGGAACATCGGCTACGTTCTTGGGCAGGTAGTCCTGCTCGTACCAGTCGTTGAACCGCTGCTCCTGGCCGGCGGCAAGCTCGACGCTCACCATGAAGAAGGGCCGGCCGGCGAAGTCGCCGTCCATCGGTTTTCGCGGATGAGCCCAGCGCTCGACGTAGAGGCAAGGCGGCTCGACATCGTGCATGGCACGCGTCCGCCATTCCTGCAGTTCGGGCGCCGGCCGGGCCTCGATCGCCGCGAGCACCCGCCCGGCGTCTTGCTGGGACCCGCACGCGAAGAGAGTCAGGAACTGCTTGCGGTAGTACTTCAGTGATCCGGCAACATGGTGCTCCTGGTAGCGCCAGGCCGCCTCGATGCCGGGCACGCCGCGAAGCAGGTCGGGAATGTAGCGGTGATTATAGAATTCGCTGAACGGCGCTTCCTGCTCCACGTCGAGCCGGAAAGACACCATGATGAGCGGACGTCCGGACATGTGACCCGTCGGCAAAGAATGCCGGAGGGGCCGGCGGCGCGCGCCGGCCCCTCCGCGCGATCCGCTAGGCGCCCTTCGCGATCGGGTTGCGCAGCACGCCGATCTTCTCGATCTCGATTTCGCAGACATCGCCCGGCTTCAGCCAGTTCGGCGGCTTGCGCGCCATGGCCACGCCCGAGGGCGTGCCGGTGATGATGACGTCACCCGGCTCGAGCGTCATGACCTTGCTCAACTCGTGGATCAAGGTCGGCACGTCGAAGATCAGGTCGTCGGTGCTGCTGTCCTGCATGGTGACACCGTTGACACGGGTCATGATGCGCAGCGGCGCGCCGCCCTTGGGCAGTTCTTCCGGCGTCACGATGTCGGGACCGAAGCCGCCGGTGGCGTCAAAGTTCTTGCCGAGCGTGAACTGGCCGCCCGACTTGCGCTGCCAGTCGCGGATCGAGCCGTCGTTGAAGCAGGCATAGCCGCCGATCACCGAGAGAGCCTTCGTCTTCGCCACATTGCGGCACTTCTTGGCGATGACGACGGCGAGTTCGGCCTCCCAGTCGTACTGGTCGGAGTGGCTCGTCGACAGCATCTTGCCGTTGTGCGGCACCAGCGTGTTGTTGAAGCGCGTGAACACCACCGGATAGGTTGGGATCGGGCTGCCGGTCTCCTCGGCGTGCTTGCGGTAGTTGAGACCGATGCAGAGGATCTTGCCGGGGCTGGGAATCGGCGTCAGGTACTTGGCCGACTTTTCCGACACCGTGACGCCGGCCTTGGGCTTGGCGCAGGCCTTGGCGACAGCCGCCTGGACCGCCTTGCCGCCGGCCAGGATCTCGACCACGGACTTGGGTCCACGCGGCATCTGCTTGCTGAGATCGACGATCTTGCCGTCGCCCATCTTGACGCCGACGACGGCTTTGCCGCCGCTCATGATTGTGCACAGACGCATGTGTTTCCCCCTTCGAATTTCGCCCAAAATGTGGCCGGGGCGTAAACTCCTCCCTCCGGCACGAGTGGTCAAGCGTCGGCGGTCAAGTGCTGCCGGGTTTGCTAGGATGGGCCATGCGTTCCCTGTTTATCGCGCCGCTTCTCGTGGTTGCGACCCTCGCCTCGTCCCCCGCGTCGGCCCAGTTGCTGGTCCCCCTCACCACGCCTGATGGCCGTGTCGCCTGCACCCAGGGCATGACCGGAATCGGCCGCCCAGCCTCCTGGCAGGCCATCGCCGATCCCGAGGGGCCGAGCGGCTGGGTACTGGCCGAGACCGCCGCCGACCCCACAGACTCGCGCTTCCCCCTCTGCATCAACGAGCAGGCGGTGGCGCGCGACCTTGACGCCACGCTGCGCTTCAAGCCTGTGTCGGGCGTCCGCGAGCGCGTCGCCGGCTTCATCTTCCGCGCCCAGAGTGCCAACGACTATTACGTCATCCGGGTGAGCGCGCTCGACAACTCGGTGCGGCTCTACCGCATGGAAAAGGGCAAGCGGCGCCAGGTTGGTGGCAAGGAAGTCCCGGTCGAGAGCGGCAAATGGCATTCGCTGAGAGTGGTCGCGATCGCCGACCGCTTCGAGGTCATGCTGGACGGCACATCCCTGTTCAGCGCCACCGACCGTACATTGCTCCACACAGCGCTAGCGCCGCGCGTCCAGGAGGGCGCGGGCCAGTTCGACGAAGCCGGCGCCCGAGCGCACCGCCGTCACCCAGCGCGGCTGGTGTTCCAGACGGCCGGTGAAGTCGCCGACGTTGGCCATGCCCACGGCATTGGGGAAGTAGCCGAACATCGGTGCATCGTTGGGCGAGTCGCCGGCAAACACGTAGCGCTCGCGCTCGGCATCGAGGTCGACGCCGAACAGCTCGCGCATCATCAGCCGGCTGGTCGTGAGCTTGTCGTAGTCGCCGAACCAGCCGTTGACGTGGATCGAACTCACCTTGGCGTGGGCGCCCTGACGCTCGAAGATGGCGACGATGCGCTGGATGTCGGCCGGCGCCAGCGGCGGCACGTCCTCGCGGAAGTCGACGGCCAGATCGGCTACGCGATAGGGCTGGTCCGAGGCGATGCCCGCGCCGGGCACCTCGCGCAGCACCTGGGCACGAATCAGCTCCAGCCGGCGGCGGCCGTCCGCCCGCTCGGTCTCAGACTGGATGAAGCGCGTCCGGAGCTTTCCCTCGGCCGCGGTGTCACCCTTGGCATCGTGCCACATCCAGAAAGCGCCGTTCTCGCCC
>JAQSCR010000216.1 GCA_029945495.1 Pseudolabrys sp.
CACGTTCATGTGCAAGCCCAGCCGGTAACAGGCGGCCGCGCCAAAGAACGTCAGCACGATGGTGAGCAGAACCGCCGCGGTTTCCGGCCACGACGCCGCGCTGTTGAGCACGTAGCGGGTGAACACCGCCCACGGCATGATCAGCGATATCAGCACAAGCGCGACGCCGGCGACGACGACGCAGACGAGATAGGCCTGGTCCATCGTCTTTCGGTAAATTTCAGCCATTGCTCTCCCCGCGGCCGACCCATAGCCGGGCCCGCCCCCTTAAAAACCAAACGCGCCACGCCTTTCCGAGCTTGGAAAAGCGTGGCGCGCTCGCGTTGGTTATTTCACGTCCTGGATGCGCTTGACCATGTCGGCGTATTTCGGCCCGTACTTGTCCCACACCGGCTTGACCGCGGCCTGGAAGGCTTTCTTGTCCTCGGCCGAGACCTGGATGATCTGGATGCCGGCGGCCTTGGCCTTGTCCATCGCCTGCTTCTCATAGACGGCCCAGAGCTTGCGCTCTTCCTGTTGGGCTTCCTTGCCGAATTTCACCAGCAAAGCCTGCTCGTCCTTGGACAGCGAGTCGTAGATCTTCTTCGACACCACGACCATTTCCGGAACGATCAGATGTTCGTCGACGGTGTAGGACTTGGCCACCTGATAGTGGTTGTCGAACACGAAGCTCGGCGGGTTGTTTTCCGCGCCGTCGACCACGCCGGTCTGCATCGAGGAGAACACCTGGTCGTAGCCGAGCGGCACGCCGTTGGCGCCCATCGAGTTCGCCATGTCGACGAAGATCGGGTTGCCCATGACGCGGATCTTCTGGCCCTTGAGATCGGCCATATTATGGATGGCCTTCTTGGTCGTATAGAAGTTGCGCGCGCCAGCATCCATCCAGGCGAGGCCGACGAGGCCCTTGCCGCTGTTGGTCACCTTGTCGAGCAGTTCCTGGCCGATCGGACCGTCGATCACATGCTGCATGTGCTCGGTATTGCGGAACACGTAAGGCAGGTTGAACACGTTGAGATCGTCAATCACGGGACCAAGCGCGCCGACCGAGACACGCGCGAACATGATGGCGCCGACCTGGGCCTGCTCGATGGCTTCCTTTTCGCCGCCGAGTTGCATCGCCGGATACATGGCGACGCTGAGGCGGCCATTGGTGGCCTTTTCGAGCTTCTTGCCGAGATCCTCGACCGCGGTCACCGTCGGATAACCGGTCGGGTGCACGTCGGATGCCTTGAGCACCAGCTTAGCCTGCGCATAAACGGCGCCGCTCGAAAGCAGCGTCGCTGCCGCCAGGACGCCGGCGGCAAGAATTATTCTACGTGTCGTCATAGTGCGAAACCTCCCTATTATGTTTTTCGTCGCCATTTCGCTGCCGAGTCTTGGTATAGAGGCAAGGCTTAGTATCGGGCCTTGGCATCCCGCCAAGGTTTGGAATCCACTAAGACTTAGGCCCCCCACCCAGTCTCGGCATAACGGATTGATCGTCATGGCGCGGCATGCTACTTATCAGGTCATATGATGACATCACCGGCACCGGGGTCAAGACCACAGGATCGACGTTTGACGAAAAATCTTTCCTTGCTCCGGCCGGTCGAGGCGCCGCGCGGGCTGGCTGCCGAGATCGTCACGCGGCTCACCGCCGATATCACCAGCGGCAAATTGCTGCCGGGCTCGCGGCTGCCGACCGAACAGGAAATGATCGCCGCCACCGGCGTCAGCCGCACGGTTATTCGCGAGGCGGTCGCGGCGTTGCGCGCCGACAAGCTGGTGGTCAGCCGCCAGGGCATCGGCACTTTCGTTGCTGAGCACATTCGCCGGCCGTTCCGTGTCGATTTCGACGAGAGCTCGTCGCTGCGCGACGTGCTCAATGTTATGGAGCTGCGCACCGGCGTTGAAGTCGAAGCCGCCGGCCTTGCCGCCGAACGCGCGACGCCAGCACAGATCAAGAAGATCACCGAGCGGCTCGCCGCCATCCAGGCGGCCATCGATCGCGGCGAGACCGCGGTCGATCAGGATTTCGCCTTTCATTGCGAAATCGCCGAGTCCACCGGCAATCCGCAGTTCAAGGGCTTCCTCGAATATCTCGGCAGCTTCGTGATCCCGCGCCAGACCGTGTGGGGCCGCTCGGCGCCGCTCTTGGGCCGCACCAATCTCACCTCGTTCCAGCGTGAGCATGAACAGATCGTCGAGGCGATCCGCACCGGCGCTGTGCAGAAGGCGCGCGCCGCCATGCGCGCCCACCTCGTCAACAGCCGTCTGCGGCACAAGAAACTCGCCACGGAAATGGGCATCAAGTAGCGATGCCGCCGCGTCCCGATAACAAATCATTCAAGAGCATTTCATGAGCAAGATCCTGGTTACTGGCGCGGCCGGCGGCATCGGCATGCGCATGCGGCGGACGCTGCCGGCGATCTATCCCGACATCCGCTGGAGCGACATCCGCAAGCCCGCCGATCTCAAGGCCGGCGAGGACTTCGTGCAGGCCGACCTGTCGAAGCTCGACGAGGTCGAGGCCATGGTCAAAGGCGTCGACGGCATCGTGCATTTCGGCGGCTTCTCGGTCGAAGGCCCGTGGGAGACGATTCTCGCCGCCAACATCATCGGCTGCCGCAACCTGTTCGAGGCGGCCTACCGTGCCAACGTCAAGCGTGTGGTTTTCGCCTCGTCAAACCATGCCGTCGGCTTTTATCCGCGCCGTCAGAAAATCGGCGTCGACGTCACCGTGCGCCCGGATTCGCGCTACGGCGTCAGCAAGGTGTTCGGCGAAGCCATGGGCGCGCTCTATGCCGACAAGCACGGGCTGCGCGTGACCTGCCTGCGCATCGGCAATTTCGGCGACGCGCCGCTCGACGTGCGCCGGCTGTCGATCTGGCTCAAGCCGGACGACCTGGTGCAATTGATCCGCATCGGTCTCGAGCATCCGGACATCCATTTCGAAATCTTCTACGGCGCCTCCGATAACGCCGCCGCCTGGTGGGACAACAGCAACGCCTATAAGTTCGGCTATAAGCCGACCGGCCGCGCCGAGGACTTCCGCGCGCAGGCCGAGGCGGCGCAAAAGCTGCTGCCCGCGGAC
>JAQSCR010000217.1 GCA_029945495.1 Pseudolabrys sp.
GACCGACGTGCTGATCGCCGCGATCTTCGGCCTTATCGGCTATTGGCTGGTCAAACACGACTTCGAGCCGGCGCCCTTGGTGCTGGCATTTGTGCTCGGCCCGTTGATGGAAGAAAACCTGCGGCGCGCGATGCTGATCGCGCGCGGCGACGCCACCGTGTTCCTGACCCGGCCGATTTCGGGCGTACTGCTCGCGGTGGCGGCTATCTTACTCGTCATCGCCATGCTGCCGATGATCAGCAAACGGCGCGACGAGGTGTTCGTCGAGTAGGGCGGCCGGCTACTTCTTGTCGTTACTGCCGCCGAAGATGATGCGCTGCGGGTTCTTCGCCAGGTCGGTGATCGATTTATCGATGTTGATAATGGCGCGGTTCAGATTGTTGCCGACCGTGGTGACCTGTTTGGTCGTGGTGTCGGTCAGCTTGGTGATGCCCTCGCTGACTTCGGCGGTGCGTTTGTCGAGGCTTTCCGCGAGTTGATTGGTGTCTTTCTTGAGCGAGACCGCCAGTGCGGTAAACGAGCCCATGGCCTCGGTGCCGGTTTCAATGAGCTTGGAACTGTTGTCAACCAGCTTGTCGATTTTGTCGCCATTGCGGGCCAGTGCGGCGGTGAAGGTCTCCAGATTCTTGATGGTGTTGCGCAGCGATTCCTGATTTTCGACGATGATGGCATCGGCCTTGGCGAGGGTCTCGCGCACCGCGGTGCCCATGTCGCCGGCCGTAGAGGCGGCGCGCAAGGTCGGCAGGCCGCCACTCTTTGGCGGTGCCACCGCTGGCGAGGAGGCGGTCGCACCCTTCAGCGACACCGAGGCAATGCCGGTGAGGCCGGCATATTCCAGCGTCACGATTGTGTCGGCACGTATCGGTGTCGATGGTGTGATCGAGACGACCGCAGCGACTTCGGACGGCTTGTCGGTGAGGCGCATCTCGGTCACTTCGCCGACGCGGATGCCGTTGAACAGGACCGGGCCGCCGACGCGCAGGCCCGATACCGAGCCTTCGAATACGATCAGATAGGGACTGGTCTCCTTCGACCCGGAAGCGCCATGCAGCCAGTAGATGAAGCCGAACGCGGCGGTGATCACCGCAAAAGTGAACAAGCCGATCAACGCGTATTTTGCCCTGTCTTCCATCGCTCAACTCCACATCATGCGCGACGTTCGGTGACGCGCCGTCCTTTTATCGCTACATCGAAATCGGAATGCGCGCGCTCGCCGTGGAAATACTGTTTCAGCCACGGATGTTGCGACGCCAGCATAACGTCCATATTGCCGGCTTCGACGATCTTGCCTTCGCTCAGCACCGCGATGCGGTCGCAGGTCCGGTGCAGGCTGTCGAGGTCATGTGTCACCATGAACACCGAAATGCCGAGCGTCTCTTGAAGCGTCAGCAGCAGATGGTCGAACTCGGCGGCGCTGATCGGATCGAGGCCGGATGTCGGCTCGTCGAGGAACAGGATTTCCGGGTCGAGCGCCAGCGCGCGGGCCAGCGCCACGCGCTTGATCATGCCGCCCGACAATTCGGATGGATAATTGCGATAGACGTCGGGCTTGAGACCGACCATTTCCAGCTTCGAGATGGCGATCTCGGTCGTCAACTTCGGCGACAGGCGCAGGTATTCGCGGATCGGGAACTCGACGTTCTTGCCCGAGGTGAGCGAAGAAAACAGGGCTCCTTGCTGGAACAGCACGCCCCAGCGCCGGTCCACGGCCTGACGTTCGGCCTGATTGGCTTTGCTGAGCTCGACGCCCAGTACTTCGATCGAGCCGCTCTGCATCGGCAAAAGGCCGACGACGGTGCGCGTCAGCACCGACTTGCCGGCGCCGGACGCGCCGACGAAGCCCAGAATTTCACCGCGCTTGAGATCGAGATGGACGCCGTCGAGGACCCGGCGGCTCGCAAAGTTCACCACCAGATCGCGCACCTTGATGACCGCATCGTCGGGACGAGGGGGCATGATCAAATCCCGACCGAAGCGAAGAACACGGCGAACAGGCCATCGATCACGATGACAAGGAAGATCGACTTGACCACCGAGTCCGTCGTCTTGGCGCCGAGTGACTCGGCCGAGCCTTTGACTTGCATGCCCTCCATGCAGGCGACCAGGCCGATGATCAGCGCCATGAACGGCGCCTTGATCATGCCGACGGCGAAAGTCTTGATGGTGATCGTCTCATGCAGGCGCGAGAGAAATATTTTCGGATCGATGCCGCCATATAGCCATGACACCACGCCGCCGCCATAGAGCGCGGCTATCGCGCCGAGGAAGGCCAGGATCGGCACGGCGATCATGAGCGCAAGAATGCGCGGCAGCACCAGCACTTCGACGGGGTCGAAGCCCATCGTGCGAAGTGCGTCGATTTCCTCTCGCATCTTCATCGAGCCGAGTTCGGCGGTGTAGGCCGAGCCGGATCGGCCGGCGATCATGATGCAGACGATGAGGACGCCGAGTTCGCGCAGCACCAGGACGCCGACCATGTCCACGACGTAGATATCGGCGCCGAATGTGCGGAAATGGAAGATGCCCTGTTGCGCGATGATCGCGCCGATCAGGAACGTGATCAAAACGATGATCGGAACGGCATTCCAGCACACGCGCTCGAGATGATTGATCAGCGACGTGAAACGGAAGCGCCAGGGATGGGCCAGAATGCTCAGAAATGCGACGAGCAGCGCACCGGCGATCGCGAAGATCATGACGAGGTCGGTCCAGACCGCGGTCATGGTGCGGCCGACGCTTTCCAGCGTCGCGATGATGCCGGTACGCCTGTATTTCTCGGGTGTCAGCTTCTGCTGGCCGGCTTGCACCCTCTTGAAGAGTTTGCCGTAGCTGTCGGACAGGCCGACGATCTGCGTCTCGCAGCCGCGGCTGCTCCAGACCCGCAGCGTGCGCTCGATAAGCCAGGCGCCGTAGGTGTCGAGACGCTCGACCTGCGACACGTCGACGACGATGCGGCGCACCGAGGCATCGGAGCGGGTGGCGTCGTCGACCAGCGGTTCCAGCGCGCGCGCGTGCTCCGCGGTCCACGCGCCGGACGCAGCCAGGCCGAGGCCGCCTGCCGTCACTTCGCCG
>JAQSCR010000218.1 GCA_029945495.1 Pseudolabrys sp.
CTCGACGTCATCAGCGCCCGGATTCGCAAGGCGCTAGTGTAACGGTGTCGCTCGTCGTACCAATCAGATCGCTTCGTCGCGCACGAACTGAGGTTGCGTTCTTGAGCACCACGCCGCCGGCAATTCCGACGCCAACGACATAGACCCAGCCGTGCGTGAAGTCGAAGAGATGTGAGTTGAACTGTGAGCCGACGAAGTTCTGCACCACCACGACCATGCCGACCCAGCCCGCCAGGCCGGTCGTGCGAAATAGCGCCAAGTGTGAAATCCACATCGCCAGCAGCAGGGCGACGCCGACAAGCCCGAGTTGAATCCCGACCGCCAGCATCTGGTTATGCGGATTGGCCGAAACTTCCGCCGCCATGCCGCTGCGGCCGACCGCCGACTGTGCGAATTGGCTGCGGATCGAACCGGTACCGTGGCCGAGGACCGGAGCCGCCTCGATGAATCCCACCGACTTCGTCCAGAACACTATACGTTCGCCGGCCGGCGTCGGCTGTCCGTCGGGCTGATAGGACCGCATTTCGTGAAGAAATGTGCCCACGCGCTGGCGCAGATAGCCGGCCGAAGGCCAGGCCGCGGCCGCCAGCACCAGAAAGGCGGCGACCGCCGCGATCGTGCCTTTCCAGCCGAATTGCCGATAGCCGAAAAGAACGAGCAGCACCGGAATAACAACAAGCGAGGTGCGGCTGGCTGCGACATAGAACACGTTCGCAAGAAAAAATATCGCAACGGCGGCAAGAGCCAAGGCCAGATTACGCCGCCCGGCGCGCCACGTGCCGTACGCAATCTGCAGGACGATCGCCATGCAAATCGTGAATATGGCACCCTGCGAGATATAATCTTTGACCGGAACGCCGAGGCCTTTGCCCTGCATGGGCATCGGCAGTGTGGGCCATGCAAATGTCGTCCAGGATACGAGGAGCAGCAGCGCGCAGGATATGAGAAAGCCGGTCACCACCCGATGCGCCCGCTCGGAGCAGACGAAATGGCACATCAGAAGCGGGATGAACAGTAATTTGAGAAAGGAGCCGATGCCATTGCTGCGTTCGGCCCATGAGACATCGGCCCAGAGCATCCCTAAAGCGCCGAACGCCACCAGCAACAAAGGCAATCCGCCGGCCGGACTTAAAACGATCCGCCGCAGGCTGGCGACATCGCAGGTCGGAATAAACGCCAGCAGCCAGAGGACCGCGAAAATGGATGTTGCCGAGGTTGACCAGGGCAGCGAAGCCGCTAGCAACACGGCAAAGACGTCGGCCAGCGACGCGAGTCGTTTGCGGTCGTACGACATCAGTTTCATCGGTCTCTCGATCTTGTTGGAAAGGTGTCGCAGCTATCGTAGCAACTATTCTCGAGGAGATGAAATTTAGCCAGAAAGTCACATGCGAGCTTTGCCCTTATGGTGCTGTCTTTTTGGATGAGACAATCATCCAAATTCTAAAATGGTACGCCGAAATTGGGTTCGTTCGGCCAAAATGAATTTCCCACCATATCACATATTATTTATGTTCTATAGGCTGGGTTCTGAACCGTCCGACTGTCAGGAGATTCGAACCGCAGCCGCAATGGATAATGGGGAAAAAAAGAGTTATGAATGCACCTACATCTGATCTGACGTGCTATCCAATTCATTGATCAAAACTCGCGCAAGATGTGCGGAACCTCGAAAGGGTTCTACAAATGCGCGGCGCTCGTTCAAATCACCGCAAGGTTGACGCCACAGGGACTGAACGTTCCAGTCGGTCCAAGTCTGCCGCGACGAAGAAAAACCAGCACGTTTACGGCGACCCTTCAAATTCCGTTGAGGAGGAAGTTGAACTCACCGCGGAACGGCTCGGAAGGGCCAAGCCTGAATTGAACAGTGCGGCCTCATATCAACCGATCTTTGCTTGCGTTGCGAAGCGCATGTGCGTTCTTGGTGCGCTCAATGACGACCTCGCAGTTGCCTTCAACGTGGCAGAGGATACCATCATCACGTGGCGAAAAGTCCACGAGGATTTCTTTGAGGCTTGCAGCGAGGGCGAAGACCTCGCCAATCGTCGCGTTGAGAGGAGTTTGCACGCAAGGGCGTGCGGCTATGAATACAAAGTCGTTAAGGTCATGCGGCACAAAGGCCAACCGCTCAGAGTAACGTATCTCAAACATGTACCGGCTGATGTCCCCGCCGCGATTTTCTGGCTAGTAAATCGCAAACCCGAAGAGTGGGGCCACCCTTCCAAACTCAAGCCTAAAGTGGAACCGGAAACCCCCAACCAAAGGATATGGAGGGAGGCGGTCAAGGGTGCCGAAGGAACCATGTTCCGGCCTCAAGAGCCTTTCAAATGGTAGCTCGCACCAAATCATACTCACGGATCGCGCGCTTGCGGCGAGAGATAGCTCGCCGCTCGTAACGGTCCAAAGCAGCAAGCCGCTTTTCCAGATTTGGAATTACCGCCCGATCTTGATGCGGGCCGCTCCCGGGTTCAGAGGAAGCGTCGCTGTCATGTTCAATCTCCGATGCTACAAGCAAACGATGACGAACTTGCCGAACGCGCACCAGATCAACCTGAGCCGCGGCAATGCGGCATGCCGATTCGGTCAGTCCAGCGCTTGCCGCCTCCCCCGCGATCAGCGTTGCATGATTCTGGAGCTCAGCCGCAAGCGAAGGGTCAGCCAAGACCGACAATGTCAATCCATGCCACTTCGCATTACGCGATGCACGAGCCTTGCCGCCGGCAGTCCGCGGACCAGTACTGGCCCGCGCATTGGCACGGTTGGCACGGATTTTTCGCTCGCTGATCACGCGGCGTCCGCTTCGTCAGGCCGGTACGTTTCAGACTCGGCGGGGTGCTGTTCCTGCTCAGTGGAGTAGGGCTTATCGTTTCCGTCCGTATCGACATATTCAGTTTCACCAACCGCGTCGGGAGACTGCGCTTCCTCAATTTCATCCACAGCCGGCACTGTTTCGGCCGCTTCGACCAACGGCGCATGTTCAACGGTGAGAAAAGCGGATTCTTCGTAAGCGGTGTTCTGGCCCCACCTTTCGCATCGATGTTGGTTCTGTGAGTCTGCG
>JAQSCR010000219.1 GCA_029945495.1 Pseudolabrys sp.
ACAGATCCAGCGACTTCTGCGCGATGGCCTGGCGCAGCGGCGCCACCGCCTCATTGGCGCGGCCGCCTTCCAGCAAGGCCTGGCCCTTCAACTCGTAGAAATAGGGATCGCCGGGCTGGGCCTGGATCAGGCCGTCGATCTGGGCGACGGCCTGGCGCAAATCGCCGTGGCGGTAGGTCGAGATCGCGCGCGCGTAACGCGCGGCCAGGCTGTGATCGCCGAGCGGATAACGGCGCGCCACCGTATCCGGCCTTTCCAGGAAGCCGGACAGCTTGGCGCGCATCAAGTCGTGGCGCGCCTGCAACGCGGCTGAATCCTTTTGGTCAAAATAGGGACTTGCCTTCGCCAGGACCTCGAGCGAGGCGACGCGCTCGGCCGGCATCGGGTGCGTCTGCATATAGGGATCGATATAGCGCGAGTTGAACAGGGATTCGCTGCCGAGCCGCTTGAACAGTTCGAGCATGCCGCGCGGCGACTGGCCGGTGGCATTGAGAAATTTCACGCCGGCATGGTCGGCCTGGTCTTCCTGGGTGCGGACATAAGCCAGGAGCGAACGCTGGATCGCGGATTGCGGGGCCATGATGGCGGCCGCGCCGATATCGCCGCCGCCCGAACCCATGCGCGAGCTGCCAACCGCCGCACCGACGCCGAGCAGCAGCGCGATCACCGAGGCGGTCTGCGCCGTGGCCAGTTGCTCGCGCAGCTTCAGCAGATGGCCGCCGGCCAGATGGCCGGTTTCGTGCGCGAACACGCCGATCACCTCGTTCGGCGTCTTGGCGTCGAACAACGCGCCGGCATTGATGAAGATGTGACGGCCGTCCATGACGAAGGCGTTGAAGGCGCGGTCGTTAAGCACGACCACCTTGACGTTCTGCTTGGCCAGGCCCGCGGCCTTCAGGATCGGCTGCGCGTAGTCGCGCAGCAACTGCTCCATCTCGGTGTCGCGAATGATCGGCATGGCGCCGCCGGCGCGTTGCGCCTGCGCCGGCGTCACCGCGATCGGACCCGCGCCGGTCGCGGCGACCGCGATCGCCGTCGCCGCGGCAAGGGCGCGCATCGCTGGCGCGTTTCGCCAGGCGCTGATACATGTCCTGATAGATGTGCGAGGCACGGTTTTGCCGGTTTTGGTCACTTATCAACTCTTCAGGCGCGAACTTAAACAGATGGAAATGTGGCCGGTCAACGCAACTCGATATCACGAACGAGTCATGAAACCCGCAAACTCTGAAAAAACCAAAAATAGGCCAACCGCAAACAAGCATTTTGAATGCGGCAACAGCGGGGCGGGGCCTGGCGCCGGACCGAGGCGAGCCGATGCTTGAGACGGTAAAAAGCCTGCTTCAGCCCTCCAAACGCAGCGATGTGCCGCCGTTTATCGTCATGGACGTAATGGCGGCGGTGGCGGCGCTGGAGGCGCAGGGCCACCATGTCGTCCACATGGAAGTCGGCCAGCCGGACCGGCCGGCGCCGGTGACCGCGCTTGCGGCGGCCGCGGCCGCGCTCGGTCAGCGCATCGGCTACACCGAGGCGCTCGGCACGCCGTCTTTGCGCAAGCGAATCGCCCGGCATTACCGTGACACCTATCGCTATGACCTCGACCCCGGCCGCGTCGTGGTCACCACCGGTTCCTCCGGCGGTTTTATCCTGGCGTTCCTGGCCCTGTTCGAACCGGGCGACCGGGTGGCGCTGGCCAATCCCGGCTATCCGCCGTACCGGCACATCCTGACCGCGCTCGGCTGCGAGCCGGTACTGATCGAGACCTCGGCTGCGACCCGCTTCGCGCTGTCGCCGGAGGCGCTGATCGCCGCGCACCGCAAGGCGCCGCTGGCCGGCCTGCTGGTCGCGAGCCCGGCCAACCCGACCGGCACGATGATGGAAGCGCAGGCGCTGGCGCGGCTGATCTCGACCGCCGAGGGCCTCGGCATCAAGGTGATCTCCGACGAGATCTATCACGGCCTCGATTATGCCTTTGCCGCGGAAACCGCCGCCAAGCTGTCGGACAACGCGGTGATCATCAATTCATTCTCGAAATATTTCTGCATGACCGGCTGGCGCGTCGGCTGGATGGTGCTGCCGGAGCCGCTGGTGCGCACGGTCGAGCGGCTGCAACAGAATTTCGCGATCTCGGTGCCGACCTTGTCACAGATCGCGGCCGAAGCCGCCTTCGACGGCAAGGCGGAGGTGGAGGAGGTCAAGCACGGCTACGAGGAGAACCGCCGCATCCTCACCGAAGGCCTGCCGAAAGCCGGGCTCGATAAATTCTTGCCCGTCGATGGCGCGTTCTATCTTTATGCGAATATTTCCCGCTTCTCCGACGACAGTCTCGACTTCGCCAAGCGCATGCTGAACGAAGCGCATGTCGCGGCGACGCCGGGGCTCGATTTCGATCCGATCGATGGGCGGCACTACATGCGCTTTTGCTATTCGCGCTCGGCCGCCGACATGCACGAGGCGGTCAAGCGGATCGGCGAGTGGCTTAATCGCTGACGGATATTAACGGGGCGAATGGCAATGCCGACGGTCGGCTTGCTGGAATCGGCGGTTCGTTCAAGCCGTCGAAGGTTTGTCGGCCCGGCGCGGCAGCCGATCGGCCTGCGTGAGCAGAAAGATAACTGCAAAGTAAGGTAGGGTTTCTCCTGACAGCAGAGCGGTCTCGCTCACTTTGGCGCCAAAGGCAACGACCACCACCGCGGCGGCGGCGATACAAAGATAGGCGGCATAGCGAGGCGTTTTGACGGCGATGCCAAATATCAGAAGCAACAACAGCCCCTGCGACAAGACCGATTGGAAGATATAATCACGCGACACGCGAAACGATGTGACGTTGGCGAAAATGGCGCTCGGCGAAATTTGATGTTCGTAGCCGGTCGTGAACAGCTTGCGCAAGATCAGATAGCTCAGGCAACCGGCAATCAGGACGATTGCCGATAACACGACATTGCGGCTGCGCTCGCCATCGAACAGCAGCACGGCCGTCACCATGACCAGGGCGAAGATCAGAGTGGTCTCGCGCGAGAACATGCCGTTCAGGCAGGACAGGCAGGTAAGGGGCAGA
>JAQSCR010000220.1 GCA_029945495.1 Pseudolabrys sp.
TACGTGGTCAACCGGACGCTCGAACGGGCGGAAGCGTTGCGCAAGGCGTTCGGTTCGCGGGTTTATCCGATCGGCTGGAACGAAATGACTGGGTTGCTTGGCGGCGTCGGCCTGCTGGTCAACACCACCAGCCTCGGCATGGTCGGCCAGCCGCCGCTGGAGATTAATCTGCGCTGTCCGGCATCGCTGGTGGTGGCGGACCTGGTCTATGTGCCGCTGCAAACGGGTCTGCTGGCGGCGGCGCGCGAGCGCGGCCTGCGCACCGCCGACGGGCTCGGCATGCTGCTGCATCAGGCGGTGCGCGGCTTCCAGCTCTGGTTCGGCGTCAAGCCGGAAGTCACAGCGGAACTGCGCGCTTTGGTCGAAGCCGATCTGGCGGCGACGGCGCCGGCCGCGGCCAAGCCGGCGGTCAAGCCGGCGGCGATGAAGGCGCCGGACAAGGTGACCATGAAGCTGCGCGGGCCGAAGAGCCTGCGGAAGAATCCGCGGAATAAATAGCGCGGCGTGGGGTTGTCTGCTTGATGGCGCCTTAAGGCGCCGCGAGGAGGCACTTATGGTTCGCATGCTCACGCTGGCGTTCGCAGCCGCGCTGCTGCTGATGGATGTCCCGGCCTTCGCGCAACAGCCTGGCCGCATTCGTGGCCAAATCGAGAAGGTCGACGGCGCAACCTTTGCGCTGAAAACCCGCGACGGCGCCATGTTGAATGTGACGCTCGCCAATGACGTGCGCGTGTCGGCTCTGGTCAAGGCAACACTTGCTGACATTAAGCCGGACAGCTTCATCGGTATCGCCGGCATTCCACGGCCGGACGGCAGCATCGAGGCCTATTCGATTCATATGTTCCTGCCGGCGCAGCGCGGCGTGGTGCCTGACCGGTACGGACCTTGGGACGGGCGGCCGAACAGCACCATGACCAATGCCTATGTCGCGGACATGGTGACCGGCAAGGACGGCGATGTCCTGACGGTGAAATACAAGGACGGCGAAAAGAAAGTGATTGTCACGCCGCAGACGGCGATCGCGGCGGCGGCGCTGGGCAACAAAGACGAGTTGAAGGCGGGCGCGCAGATCATCATCTTCGGCTGGGACAAGCAGCCGGACGGCTCGGTGTTGGCGAAGACGCTGTATGTCGGGCGCAACATCGTGCCGGCGATGTGATAGGCTGCGATAGGGCAGGCGGCGTTCTGGCGGTGGAGATGCGCGGATGAAAGCGTTACCGGTTGCCGTTGCGTTGTTGCTGGCCGGCGCGGTGGCCGCGGTCGCGCAACTGCCGTCGCCGCCGCCGCGCATTGCCGGCGTCATCGAGCGGGTCGACGAGGCGGGCGTGCTGATCCGGCCTTACGAAGGCGGCGGCACGTTCGAGGTCGAACTCACCAAGAATGCCGCCGTGTTCGGCGTCAGCAAGGGCACGATGGCCGATCTCAAGCCCGGTGCCTTCATCGGCGTCGGCGCCATGCCGCAGGCGGACGGCAGCCAGCGCGCCATTCAGGTGACGGTGTTCGCGGAAAGCCAGCGCGGCCTGGGCGAGGGCTTCCGGCCGTGGGACCGCATGCCGAACAGCACGATGACCAATGCAACGGTGGCGGAGACCATCGGCAGTGTCGATGGGCCGATGCTGACGGTCAAATACAAGGACGGCGAGAAGAAGATCGTGGTGCCGCCCGACGCCACCATTCTGGCTTATGCGGCCGGCGACCGCGGCGAATTGAAAGTCGGCGCCCGTGTCGCCATCGTGCGGGCGAAGCGCAAGCTGAACGGCGCGCTGGCGGCCGATCGCATCAATGTCGGCCGCGGCGACGTGGTGCCGCGCTGACTTGTAATTTTAGCCGCTGCGTGCCTTGCGCGTCGGCGCATGCGCCGAACCGCGCGCGGTGACGTCGAGGTCGCCGGCGAGTTCCGGCATCTCGCGCATCAGCTGCATCAGTTTGCCGTGGCGGGCGCCGAGGCTGCGCGCCTCGCGGTGATCCTCGATCGGCCGGCGCACTTCGTCGGCACGCGCAAGAACTTGCATGTCAGTGCCCTCAATGTCGGCGCCGTGCTCGGCGAGTTGCGCCAGCCAGACGGTGAGATCCTCGAGCTGTTCCGCCACCACATGAATGACGCCGGCCTCCGATTGCACGCGGCCGCTCACCGAGACATAGCGCGCGCCCAGCACCACCGGCCGCACCCGCTCGAAAATTTTAGGCCAGACGATCACATTGGCGACCGCGCTTTCGTCCTCAATGGTCATGAACACCACGCCCTTGGCCGAGCCCGGCCGCTGCCGGCAGGTGACCAGCCCGGAAATGCGCGCGCGTGCGCCGGTGCGCATCGTCTGCAAGGCTTCGTTGCGGATAATGCCGCGCGCGGTGAGGTCGGCGCGCAGGAATTGCGCCGGATGCGCGCGCAGCGACAACCGCAAGAAGCGATAATCGTTGACGACTTCCTCGCCCAGCGGCATCGGCGGCAGGGCGACGTCGGGCTCTCGTGTCCCGGACGCGGTGCAGCGCGTAAGCGGTGTAAACAAAGGCAGATTATCCTCGCTGTCGCCGACGCGGCCGAGCGCCTTGGCCGCCCACAGCGCATCGCGCCGCGTCAGGCCGAGCGAGCCGAAGGCATCGGCGTCGGCCAGCCGCTCCAGCACGCGCGACGTGTGTCCCGTACGCAGCCAGACATCGCGCGCGGAGTCATAAGCCGCGCCGCGCCGCGCCACGATCAACTTCGCGTCTTCTTCGGAGAGTCCCTTGATCTCGCGCAGGCCCAGGCGGATCGCATGCGTGGTGCGGATATCGCCGCGCATGTCGCAATGAGAAGCGTGCGGCGCGGCCAGCGCGGCCGCTTCAAGCGTCGAATCCCAGTGCGAATGGTTGACGTCGGGCGGGCGTACCTCGACGCCGTGGTCGCGCGCGTCGCGCACGATCTGCGCCGGTGCGTAGAAGCCCATCGGTTGCGCGTTCAGCAGCGCCGCCGCGAACACGTCCGGGTAATGACATTTCAGCCAGGCCGAGGCGTAGACCAGCAGCGCGAAGCTCGCCGCATGGCTTTCCGGAAAGCCGTATTCGCCGAAGCCC
>JAQSCR010000221.1 GCA_029945495.1 Pseudolabrys sp.
GCTGGCGGCTTGAGCTGGCCGCTGGTCGCCTGGGTGGTTTGAAAGCGACTATCGTCCCTGACGAAGCACAATCACGATCTGCTCCGCGCTGAACCTCTTCGTCGGCATAAGCGACGCCCGCATTGCAGATAATCAGAGCTTTTCAACGCCGAAAAGGCGATGGCACGAGCCCAACTCTTGAACCACTAACATGTATGTTATTGATATTGCTTGCGCTGTCAGAAAACAGACCCGATCTCGCGCGACTACAAACGCATGATCAATCTGCGACTGATCTGTAGGCCGGCGCGGATTGGCAAAGTCTGCAAGTATGAACAGAACCGCCACTTTGTACGTGCTTGCGTCGAGATCAGGTCAAGGCCGACGATGCCATTCCGACGCCCTCGCCTGCGCCGCTGCTCGATCCGCACGGCCGCCGCGAAGCTGAGGAACGCCTGGGCGGCGCTGAAGCCAGCCGCTTACGCAGCAAGGCTGTGTTCGAGCGCGCGCAGGCTCAGGCAGTGCAAGCCAAGAACGATCTCGATCGAGCCCGGACCTTGACTGAGCGCGGCGCCCAGGTCGAGTATTATGTCACAATGACAGTGTTTGCCGAGGCTCGCCATCGAGCGAGTTAACAGACGCCGTTTCATCGCCGTCACACTAGGCTCGATGCAGGGCACGGTCTATCGCGCAGAGAAAATTCTCGCTTGCGGTGATCCGGTTTCCGAGAAGCAGGTCAAGGTCAGTCAGATCCGGCCGTTACGGCATCGAAAGCCGTCGGCTGCGGAGACCAAGCATTTGTCCGCAAACATCTTCCATGTTCGCTACATGAAAGCCTTCGGCAAGATCGGGCGCGTTCTCGACAAGGCATTCCTTCAGCGCTCCAGTGTAGTTGACTTTGCCATCGCGGCTGACCGTCAGGCCGTTCTTGCGCTCGAAGGCCGCGTTCCACTCGACTGCCTCCTCCCGCCCAAGATGCTTCGGCAGGGATTGCGCGATTTTACCCTTCGACAGCGTTACCGGGTATCCGCCGGGAAGCCCGGCTGGGCCCGGGACATGCCCGGACCATTCCAGGTTTGCAGACATCGCCAGAAGCATCGGCACGCCGCTCGCCCCTGAGATATCGATCACGGGCTCCGGCGTAAGCTGAACCGCCGCAAACCGCTCAAAGACGTCATCGATCTCGACGTCGTCGATCCAGACTCGGGGAGGAACGCCGCCACGCTCTGCGGCAGGACGTCTCCAGGCGCCGAGGTTCTGGTAGTGAGCGAGCAGCTTGATCGCGGCGCCAGCCGGCGCGACGCCAGATCCGGCCATGACATTGGAGAGGATGGCAACATTGCCCATGCCGCAGGCCACCTCATGGCCCATTGCCGTGATCAAGCCATTCACAACATCGGGAAAGCTGCAATTGACGAGGACGATCGGCTCACCACTTTTGGAGATTGCGGCCGCCACGCGCGAACTGATGAGTGCCTAGAAAACGGCTGTGGCACTAAGCCCTCCCTTCGCGAAAAGACGCGGAACACGGCCTTTGGCGCGCGTGTTGTCATGACATTCATCCGAGCGCTCTTCTCTTAAATATCGAACTTCACGCCTTGGGCGAGCGGCAGCGTGCGGCCATAATTCATGGCGCTGGTCTGCCGGCGCATATAGCCTTTCCAGGCATCCGAGCCGCTCTCGCGGCCGCCGCCGGTTTCTTTCTCGCCGCCGAAGGCGCCGCCGATTTCAGCGCCCGAAGTACCCATATTGACGTTGGCGATGCCGCAGTCGGAGCCGCGCGTCGACAGAAACTGCTCGATCTCGCGAATGTCGGTGCCGAAGATCGACGACGACAAGCCTTGCGGCACGCCGTTGTGAAGTGCGATGGCGTCTTCGAGGTTTCGATATTTCAGCACGTAAAGGATCGGCGCGAAGGTCTCGTCGCACACCGGGCCGAGTTGCGCCGGCATTTCGACAAGCGCCGGCCGGACATAGAACGAGTTCGGCCCATTAATGTCGACGCGCTCGCCGCCATGCACGGTGCCGCCGGCTTTCTTTGCATCGGCCAGCGCCTGCTGCATCGCTTCGAAGGCACGGCCGTCGATCAGCGGACCAACCAGTGCGTCGGAGGTGATCGGGTTACCGATCGAGATGGACTTGTAGACCGAAGCGAGCTTTGGCACGAGGTTGTCGTAGACGTTCTCGTGGACGATCAGCCGGCGCATGGTGGTGCAGCGCTGTCCGGCGGTGCCCATCGCGCTGAAAGCGACGGCGCGCAAGGTGAGATCGAGATCCGCCGACGGCGTCACAATCGACGCATTGTTGCCGCCGAGTTCGAGGATGGCGCGGCCGAAGCGGCGCGCAACACGCTCGCCGACGATGCGGCCCATGCGCGTCGAGCCGGTGGCGGAGACAACCGGCACGCGGACGTCATCAACCAGAGCTTCGCCGACATCGCGGCCGCCGATCAGCAAGGTCGACAGGCCCGACGGCACGCCGCCGAACTTTTGCGCGGCGCGCATCGCCAACGACTGAACCGCGAGCGCCGTGAGCGGCGCCTTTTCCGAAGGCTTCCAGACGACGGCATCGCCGCAGACGAAGGCGAGCGCCGCGTTCCACGACCACACTGCCACCGGGAAATTGAAAGCCGAGATGACGCCGACGACGCCGGCCGGATGCCACTGCTCGGTGACACGGTGATCTTCGCGCTCGGACTGGATGACGAGGCCATATAATTGCCGAGAGAGCCCAACCGCCAGATCGCAGATATCGATCATCTCCTGCACTTCGCCGAGACCTTCGGACGGCGACTTGCCGACTTCAAGACTGACGAGGCGGCCGAGCGCATCCTTGGCGGCGCGCAACTCCTGGCCGAGCAGCCGCACGAACTCGCCTCGGCGCGGCGCCGGCACCGAACGCCACGCCAGATAGGCCTCGTGCGCCTCGCCGATCAGCTTGCCGATTTGCGCTACTGGCACCTCCGGCACCGAGGCAACCACCGAACCATCGACCGGCGAGACGACCTTGAGCGTGCCGCCTTGCGTCTGTTCCGCGGCGACGCCGAGTTCAGCGAGAATATTGCGTATTTCGTTCGGGATCGATGAAGAGGTGTTGGTCACGTCGGTTTCCAGTCTGCTATTTCAGATTAAGGTTTCAAAAACGGGCGTCGGCGAGATGCGAAACTTGAGCACCGACCTCGTAGTACGCCTCCTTGACGGCGCGCAACGGGGCCGCGGCGGGTTCGGTCACGGGCAACGGCAAATCTTTTTCGCCAATGCGCCCCAGCGTCAACGCGGCAAGACAGTGGCCGAACACCGTACCGGGCGCGATGCCACGTCCGTTATAGCCGCTGAAAGAAACGACATTGCGGCCGAGCCGATGGAAGCGCGGCAGATTATCGACCGTCATGCCGATCTTGCCGTACCACTCGGTCTCGAAGGCAACGTCCTTCAGTTGAGGAAACAGTTTCGTCATTGCGCGCCGGCCCCAGCCGCGATGAATCGGCACGCCGGACCCGCGCAGCGCACCGACGCTGCCAAAGATGAAACGCCCGGCGTCATCGAATCGGAATGAACTCAACACTTCCTTGGTGTCCCAGGCGCCTTGCCGCTCCGGCAGAATGGAACGGCGCAGGCTGTCGCTCAGCGGCTTGGTCGCCATGTTGAAATAGGGCAGATGGATCAATTCGGTACGCAAAGCCGGCCAGACCGAGCTGGTATAGGCATTGGTGGCAACGATGACTGACGGTGCCTGCGCAACACCGCGCGGCGTGCTCAAGCGCCACGTCGAACCATCATCGTCAGCCGCGACCACCGGGCTCGATGTGCAGATCGTCACCCCCGCCGCAACGGCGGCATGGGCGAGCCCGCGCACATAGGCCAACGGCTGAATGGTGCCTGCCCGCTCGTCGAGCAGCGAACCGGCATAAGCCGTCGTACCGATCTTGCGCGCGGTCTCATTGGCATCGAAGAGGCGCACCGGCGCGCCGCGCGCCTGCCACTGCCGCGCCCTTTCTTTCAATTCCGTCAGACCGCCAGCCCCGACCGCGCAGTGCAATGTGCCGTTCGGCACGGCTCCGCAGGCAATACCGTGGTGCTTGATGAGATCGAAGACAGCACGCGGCGCATTGCCGAGGAGATCAAGCAGCCGCGCGCCATAAGTGGCGCCCAGTATCGCCGGCAGTTCGTCGGGCATCACCCACATGCCGGCATTGACCAGACCGACATTGCGGCCGGAACCGCCAAAACCGATCTCGACAGCTTCCAGCACGGCGACCTTGGCGCCGCCCTCGGCGAGATGCAGCGCCGCAGACAAACCGGTGAAGCCAGCGCCGATGACCACTACATCGACATTGGTCTCACCGTCGAGCGCGTGCGACGCCGGCGGCGGCGGAGCAGTCTGCTCCCAAAGGCCATGGCTGCGAGGGTCGTCTTTCATCGGCGAAGCGCTTTCAAAGAAGCTGGCTTATCGTGCCAGATCGGCCTTTCCCGTGCCATGGGCGACTGCGCATGGCTCACGGCAGTGCCGGCGCGACAGCCGTGGCAGCGCTCCGACGCAGCGCGGCCCGCACGGCGGCGATCGAGGCCAATTGCGCTTGCTCGTAAACGTGAAATTCATCCAGAACCGGCACGCCAAGCGCTTCAACGAAAGCTTGCTTGGCAGCATTGGTGTCGTAAAGGCGCTGCTCCTCGCCGCCCAGATTGGATTGGAAAATGCCAGCCGCGCTGACCGGCAAGAAATCCTCGTAAACCATCGGATAGGCGCTGACGACGCCGAGCGTCACCATTTCCTCGATCGGCAATGCGTCCACCCCGGCAGGAATGTCCCGGTCCTTCGGGTCCTTGAGGGCGTATTTGAAATAACCAAGACCGGCAAGGCGCAGTGTGTCGTAATTTTCAGGAAAGGTTGCGAACGCGGCGGCAAGGCGCTCGTTATAGCCCTGCGAGCCTTCGTTGGTTTCACCTTGGCCGTCGACGCCATCCCGCCGCGCCGATGCCAACAGCTCATCATAGAGTGCGCGACCTTTGCGGCTCAGCGCCAGGCCGCGCTGCTCGATCTCGCCGAAGCGGGCGGTGTGCGTGCCGGCTACCGTCGCGTCGCCGTTCCGAAACAGGATCGACTCTTCGAGCGCCTTGAACTCGTTTGCCTAAGCAGAATCGGGCATGCCCGTCGTGGCGGGCCTTCGATGACCGCCTTGGCGGCAATACCGCGCGCCGGCATGCGGGCCTGCACTGCATCGATATCCAATGTGCGCGGCGTCAGATGGTTGATGTGCGGCCCCTTGAAGGCGACGACATCCGCGATCAGGCGATGCGCCTCGCTCAGCCGACGATAGGTCTCGGCGTCGATGGTCGCTTCGCTGTGCCATTGAAAGATGCGCACTGCCTCGGCTACGAAGCGCGCCGCCTCATTCTCATCAAGCCCACCTTCGCGCTCGAAGCGGGCGATGAGATCTACGATCTCATCCGAGAAGATACGGCGGCGGGCGAGAATGGCCTCGATCTCGCGGCGCAAAGCTCGGTCGTCGATCAGATCGAGGCGCAGGAGGGACGTGAAGACACGAAATGGGTTATTGGCGAGCGCGGTTTCGCCGACCGGTCGGAGCGCCGTCGAGTGCACCGGCACGCCGGCGGCCGACAGATCGTAGTAGCCAACCGGTACCATACCCATGACGGCGAACAGCCGACGGATGAAAGAGAGCTCTTCTGGCGTGCCGAGTCGGATCGCGCCGTGGCGCTCGACATTGATGCGATCGAGATCGTCGCTTGCAGAGAGCTGGGCATGGAGCTTGGCGTTGGCGCCCAAGGTTTCGCCGTTCACTTCGGCCACCAGGTCCAGGAGCGCACCGTACTGGGGCACCTCCGACTTATACATTCTCGACATGGCTTGGGAAAACGCGGCTCGGATATCGTCCGGTCGCATACAGGTCTTCAAAGGCGCACGATTTTTTACATATATGTTTGATTTTATTGGCATATTTTGTCGTTCGACGGGCGCTGCGGTATATCACTTTTGTCCGTTCTGGCCCTGGATGCAAACGACGTTCTTGCCTAACATCATGATCAAATGGAATGTTATCGCGTCGGGACGACCGGCGCTGGGCCTTTCCCGGAGTCTGACACATGGCGATTCCTCGCCGCTTTCTCCCCTCGATGTCGCTGCTCTATGCCTTCGAAGGCGCCGCCCGCGCCGAGAGCTTCACTGCCGCTGCGGCGGAGCTGAATCTGACGCAAAGCGCCGTCAGCCGCCAGATCCGTGCGCTGGAAGACATGCTCGGCTGCACCTTGTTCCTGCGTGAACGCCAGACTGTGAAACTGACCGCGGCCGGCGAGGCCTATGCCGGCGAAATCCGCGAAGCGTTGCAGCATATCGCAACGGCGACGCTCGGGCTGCGCGCCAATCCCAGTGGCGGGAGTCTCAATCTGGCGATCCTGCCCACCTTCGGCACGCGCTGGTTGGCGCCGCGGCTACCCAGTTTTCTTGCCGAAAACCCAGGGATTACCATCAATCTCACAACGAGGTTGGCCCCGTTCGATTTTCAGTTCGACCAGGTCGATGCCGCCATTCACTTTGGCAGCGCCGACTGGTCGGGCGCCGAGCTTGAACTCTTGATGGGTGAGATGGTCGTGCCGGCCTGCAGTCCGGAACTGCGCGAACGGCTTCAGATCAGAAAGCCCGAGGACCTGCAGAAGGCCCCGCTTCTGCATCTCGTGTCTCGTCCCGACGCCTGGGAGCGCTGGTTTCAGGCGATGGGGATCGAGGCGGACGATGTTCACGGCATGCTGATCGACCAATTCGCCACCGCGGCGCAAGCGGCGATGGCCGGCTTGGGCGTGGCACTGTTGCCGACATTTCTTATCGAGGCGGAACTGGCGCGTGGCGATCTGGTCGAACCGGTCGAAGGTGCGATGAGCAGCTCAGGGCACTATTATCTCGCGTGGCCACCCAAACGCGCGTCCTATCCGCCGCTGCAGGCATTCCGCGCGTGGCTGAAGAAACTTCTCGCAACGCCAGTGACCTGACCGTCATCCGCAGCCTGTGGTTTTGTCGCGATCACCAGAATATCTAGGTTCATCGAAATCAGCGACGCATCTCCACCGACGGCCGCAGCGTTGACGGAGAAGGTCTGTTCGGTCGCAAATCGTTGCAGATAGTCCGGGCCCCCAACGCATTTGCGCGCTTGGTAAACGAGAAGCTGGACACCGGAGACGTGAACGTCCGGAGGTCTTACAGACGCCTGCGGCTTGTGCAACGGCCTTCGGCGCCTGCCCGCTCGCAACTTGCCGGACAATCCGCTCTCGACCTGACGGCGTTAGACGGGCATTCTTGAGGAGTTCATCCAGTCCTCCTCCCGAGAAATCTAAAGTCTCGAAACCTTCGGCTTCCCAAGTCCGGACCGGATGGATAACGTATTGAAAGCTCGCAGCTAGTCAATGTCTGCTGTTGGCGCAATTTACGTGCCCGCGACGGTTTGTCCGCGATTGACCCAAAGCGAGACACAGCCTTCCGGCGAAATTGCGCCGGCTCGTGGCCGCCGCCATCTGTCGGATCTGCCGCGTTGCGGCCTATCACATACTGGCCCTGTCCGCCCAGAGAGCGAGAACACACTCTTATCCTATGGGCTATTAGTATAGGCACCGGACTTCGCATGGGTTCCTGCGTGCGCGAGAACGAACTGAACATGGGGCGGCGCTGCGGGATTTGCTTTAGTGTGATACGGACGCAAGGCAAAAATCTCCGCACTGGACCCGCGCATGGCTTCGCTCGTCAACAGTCTGATCTGCGCCGGCGCCGCGATCGTCATCTATGCCTGTATCGGCCTGCCGCTGGCGTTACGCGTCGCGTCACGCCCGCTGGCGCTGATGCTGGCGCCCGCTTTGGGTTGGGCGATACACAGCGTCGTGGCGCTGCCGCTGTTTTTCGCCGTCGGCCTGTCGCGCCCGACTGCGGTCTCCGTGTTCGTCGTTCCGCTTCTCGGGGCTATCGCCGCTCTCTACAAGGATCGCGCTTGGCAAGGCGAGGCCGTGTTCGCTCGCATCCCAGCACTGGCGCTCGCCGGTGCGGCGCTGCTGGCGCTCGTCGTCATGGCTGCGGTACTACCAAAAATATCGTCCGATGGAGTAGCGCTCGCCGGGCCGATCTTCGACCACTCCAAGATTGCGATGATCGATGAGATGGCGCGACTCGGTGTGCCGCCCGGCAATCCGTTTTTCGGCGGCGAGGGCAGCCCGGCGCGGCTTTCGTACTATTATCTCTGGCACTTCAGTGCCGCCGAATTCTCACTGCTGCTCAATATTAGCGGTTGGGAAGCCGACGCCGGGCTTTCCTGGTTCACCGGTTTTGCCTCGCTCGGCGTGCTGATCGGGCTTTCCGTGCGGGTGAGCGGCCGCGCCGTCGCGGCGTTGTGGGTCATCGCCTTTGCCGCAGGCGGATCGCTGCGGCCCTTGTTCTATGGGCTGTTCGGCGTCGACCGCACCGAGGAAATTGCCGGTTATCAGTCTGGCTTCGGCGGCTGGCTGTTTCAAACCTCGTGGGCGCCGCAGCACTCCGCCTCGGCCACGGTTGCGCTGCTCGCGCTCTATCTTCTTGTCGAGGTCTGCAAACGGCCGGGCAGGTCGACCGTGCTGCTGTTGGCGCTCACCATGGCGGCCGGCTTTGAAAGCTCGACTTGGGTCGGCGGCGTCGCGTTTCCGCTGGCCGCCGCGCCGGTTGCGTTGGTCATGTTGGCGCGCGCTGCACCGCGGCAGCGAATGGGCATCGTCATTGGCCTCGCCATTGCCGCGTTGCTGGCGCTGCTGTTGATATCTCCGTTCCTCTACGATCAATGGCAGATGACGGCGTTGCGCGGTGACGGCCCGCCGATCAAGCTGGAGCCGAACGGAATTCTCGGCGAATATGTGTCGGCTATTGTTGGCGGAAAATTCGGCGCCTGGGCCGCCAGCCTCGCGAATGGCGCAGCCTACTGGCTCATTTATCTTCCCGTCGAGTTTCCGGCGTTTTATCTCACCGGATTGGTTACGCTCTATGTTGTGTTAAAAGACCGAGCGCTATCGCCCGAGCGCCGCGCCTTGGCGGTTGCATTCGCGCTGGCGATTGCCGCGAGCCTTACGGCGTCATGGCTGCTGGTCAGCACCTTGGGCGACAACAACGATCTCGGCTGGCGCGCCATACTGCCGGGCATGATGCTGCTGATGGTCTTCGCCGCCGCCGGACTGTCGCGTCTGACATTCCAGCGGCACGCAATAGCGCTCGTCGCCGGCGGTGCGCTCGTGTTACTCGCCATTCCCGACGGCGCCCGTTTCGCCGGCGGCAATATTGCCGGCACGCCGGGCGTCTCCGCCAAGGCCTTCGCCGCGACGCCAGAACTGTGGCAGGCGGTGCGGCGCGTCACACCTGACGCCGACCGCGTCGCCAACAATCCGCTCGCCATGGAGCATGTCACGCCGTGGAGCGTGAACATCGGCTGGGCGCTGATGGGCAATCGCCGCTCCTGCTACGCCAACGCCGCGCTGGTCGGGCCGTTCTCGGCGCTGCCGAAAGCGCGCCAGGATGAGATCGAAGTGCAATTCGTCCGCACCTTCGCCGGTCAGGCCAAGGCTGGCGATATCGAGCAACTGGCGACGCAATTCAAATGCGCCACCGCGGTAGTCACGCCCGAGGATGGCGCGTGGACCAACGATCCGTTTGCCAGCAGCACGGTTTATCGTCTGGCGGAAGGCAACGCCAACTGGCGGATTTACCGCGTCGTCGGCCGTTAAAGCCCGGCGAACCAGTTGAAGCCCTGCTTCGACCAATAGGTCGGCACGAAGCTGTTGGTCACCTCCATCGCGGTGATCCACTTCGCGTTCTTGAAGCCGAGTTTGGTTGAGGTGCGCAATCGCAGCGGAAAGCCGAACGGATCGGTGATCGGTTCGCGCGCGTATTTGGTCGCCAGAATGGTCTGCGGGTGCAGCGCCGTCGCCATGTCGAGCGTCTCGGTGTAGCCGTCGGCGCATTTGAACGCGATATATTTGGCGCGCGTGTCGGCGCCGATACGCTTGAGAAATTCGGCAAGGCTGACGCCCGACCACTGGCCGATATAGTCCCAGCCTTCGACGCAGATGTGGCGAACGATGATTTCCTGCTCCGGCAGTTTGTAGATCTGCTCGGCGGTCCACGGCGTCTTATTGTCGATCAGTCCGGCCAGCTCCAGCTTCCACGCTTTGCCGTCGACAGGTTTGACGTCCTCGATTTCGTAATACGCATTGAAGCGTGGCGGTTTGACCACCTGATCGACGCTGTAGGTCGGCGCCAGCTTGTTGGGATTGAACAGTAGCGCCTGCACGCTGTCGTTCAGTGACGACACCGCCCGCAGAACCGACTGGACCGTATCGGTATCGCTGACCGAGCAGCCGGTCAGCATGGTGAGCGCGCCGAGCGAGACCGTGCCACGCAACAGATTGCGGCGGTTGATCTCGGCGACCAGCTTGCGGCCTTCGTCGAGCGGACTCTGGTCGCTGCCGTTCTGCGGCCGGACGATCGAGCGCGAGGGCGATTTGATAGCCATGGTGTCAGTCCGTCATTGCGCGGCAACGGGGTGAGCGTCTGGCGCATCGGGCACGTCGGGTCCGCCGGTGACCATGGCACCGATGGTCTTCGGTACCAGCAGCGCCAGCGCGACGGGAATAACCAAGAAGCCGACGATTGCCGTCATGCCGATGAAATGCGCCAGCCGTCCGCCCTGGAAGCCGTAAAACAGCGACAGCAATTCCTGGAATTGCACCGGCTTCCAGATCGCCAGGCCGGACAGCACCTGTACGGCGATGATCAGCATGATGCCGACATAGAGCGTCTTCTGCACTGCGTTGTAGTGCGTGATGTCGTCATGCGCGAGCTTGAAGCTTAGTGCGTCGCGCACATCGGCGATGATTTCGCGCGGACTTATCGGCAGCAATTTGCGCCGGAAGCGGCCGGTGAAAAAGCCGTAGATGAGGTAACACAGGCCGTTGATAGCCAGCAGCCACATGGCGAAGAAATGGATTTGCAGGCCGTGCTGCGCCCAGTGGCCGAACGTCATCCAGTCCGGGAAATGCAGCCAGCCGAAAAGCACCTCGTCGTTATAGATCTTCCAGCCGCTGCCGATCAGCATGATCATGGCGACAGCATTGATCCAGTGCATCGTTCGCACCGCAGCCGGATGCAGTTTGCGATGACGGCGAGTTGATTTGACCGTGAGTGTGTCCGTCATGATGGTCTGGCTCATTGAGGGCGCTTCGACGGGGATAAGACGTAAACCGCTTTTGACGCGCAACACACGAGTTCGTGTAGCTCACGCGAGCAAACGTACACGACATTGAGAGATCAATGGCATTGAGAGATTTTAGGCAATGAGAGACCGGGAGGGGAATTCGATGCCGCTGCTTCGCCGCGCTTTCCTTTGCTCGGTGTTGCTTGGCCTATGCCTGCCGGCTATCGCCCTGGCGGCCGAGCCACTGGTGCGGCTCGCCTCCGGCCCGCCGATCGTCAAATCGGATGCCGGCGCGGTAGCCGAGAAGGAATTGACCCCCGAACAGAAAATGCAAAAGCGGTTTCCGCACCCGGCGCGGGTCGGCGATCTGATCGGTTTGCCGGTGCTCGATGATGACGATTCCACCATCGGCTATGTCCGTCAGGTGGTGCGCTCGTCGGACGGAAAGATATCCCTGATCGTTCCCTACAGTGCCTGGCTCGGCTGGGCGCACACAGAATGGGGCAAGCGGCCGGTGGCCGTTCCAATTGAAACTGTCGTCATTTTGGCGCGCCAGCTGGACGCCGTTGACATGCCGCGCAGCGAGTTTGACGAGGCGCCGACCTGGACGCCGTCCGAAGGCCAGGTCGTCGGTGCGGACGAAAAGACGCTGATCGGTCTGGGGCGGCGATAGCGCGGTATCAGATCTTCCTGCCGGCGGCGGAAAATGTACGTCACGTCGCGGAACGCTCCGAACTCAACGAGGTTGACAGGTTAGGATGGACGACCAGACCAAAATCAGGCGCAGTACGCGTACCCTGGTCGCTCAGGCGAGCGGATCGCATGATCCTGTGACCAAGGCCATCGTCCAGCCCATCCATATGTCCGCCACGTATCTCCGCGACGCCGATAACGGCTATCGCGCCGGCTACGTCTATGGCCGCTCCGACAATGTCTCGGTGCAACAGGCCGAAGGCCTGATCGCCGCGCTCGAAGACGCCGACGCGGCGCTGCTGTTCGGCTCCGGCATGGCGGCGGCGACCACGGTGCTGCTGGCGCTCGACAAACCGACCCACATCGTCGCGTCGCAGGTCATGTATTGGGGCTTCCGCTCATGGCTGCGCGGCATCGGCCGCTACGGCCACAGCGTCAGCTTCGTCGATACCTCGGACCTCGATGCCGTGCGCGCCGCCGTGCGGCCGGGCGAAACCGGCCTGTTCTGGATCGAAACGCCGAGCAACCCGCTCTGGACCATCACGGATATCGCTGCGGTCGCCGATATCGCCCATGCCGCCGGCGCCATCCTGTGCGTCGATTCGACTGTGGCGACGCCTATTTTTACCAAGCCGCTGTCGCTCGGCGCCGATATCGTCATGCATTCGGCCACCAAATATCTCAACGGTCATTCCGACGTGGTCGCCGGCGTTCTCGCCACCGTGGGCGGTTGTCCGCTATGGGAGCGCATTCGCGACATGCGCGGGCAATTCGGCAGCGCGCTCAGCCCATTCGATTCGTGGCTGCTGATGCGCGGTATGCGCACCCTCGACGTACGCGTGCGCGCCCAGGCCGCCACCGCCGCTAAGTTGGCGTCGCAACTGGTCGGTCATCCGGCGCTCGCTGCGGTGCTTTATCCCGGTCTTGAGAGCCACGTCGGCCACAAGGTGGCGCGGCGTCAGATGGTCGGCGGCTTCGGCGGCATGTTTTCGATTCGTCTCAAGAAGGGCGAGAAGGCGGCGATCGCGGTCGCGGCATGCGTCGAATTGTGGAATCGCGCCACCTCCATGGGCGGCGTCGAAAGCCTGATCGAGCATCGTTCCTCGATCGAAGGCGAGGGTTCGCCCTGTCCCGGCGATCTGCTGCGGCTTTCGGTCGGGTTGGAAGATGCCGACGAGCTGTATTACGATCTCACCCGCGCGCTGTCGGTCGCCGCCTGACGGAAAATCATCATGAAACCAGTCGCCGTCGCAATCGTTTGCAAAACCCCGGCCCCGGGCAAGTCGAAGACACGGCTGTCGCCGCCGCTGCGGCCGGAGGAATGCGCCGCGATCTCGTCCTGCTTCATTCGCGATCTGTCGCAGACCATTCATGAACTGGCCGCCGATGGCGATGCCGCGGCGTGCGCGCTTTACACCCCGTTCGGGTCGGAGCCGGCGCTGCGCCGTCTGCTGCCGGACGGCTTTCATCTGACCTTGCAGGGCGACGGCGATCTCGGCGCCCGCCTTCTCAAGGGCACGGCCGATTTCATCGACGCCGGCTATGCCGGCGCCATTCTGGTCAATTCCGATTCGCCGACGCTGCCGAAGGCGATCCTGCGCGCGGCGGTCGACGCCGTGCGCGCCGGCGACAATGTCGTTCTGAGCCCGGCGCTCGATGGCGGCTATACCTTGATCGGCCTGTCGCAGCCGCATGCCCGGCTGTTCGACGACATGCCGTGGAGCACGCCGGAGGTTTATGAACTCACCGTAAAGCGCGCGGCCGAGATCGGTCTCGCAGTCGCCAACGTGCCGAGTTGGTATGACGTCGACGACGCCGCGTCTTTCGTCATGCTGGAGGATGAGTCGAACGGCACGCGGCCTGCCTTCGCCGATCCGCGCCTCACCGGCGCGCCGGCGCCGGCCACGTTCCGGTTCTTGCGCGAACGTCGAAACGCCTTGCTGCGGGCCTGAGCCGTGCAATTTGCCTCCAGCAACCGTTTTGTCAGCGTCGTCATTCCCTGCCTTAATGAGGAAGAGCCAATCGCCGACGTCGTGCGCGAGGTGTTGGCGCAACAGGTCGACGAAGTCATCGTCGTCGATAACGGCTCGACCGACCGCACCGCCGAATTTGCTGCCAAGGCCGGAGCCCGCGTTGTTACTGAGCCGCGCCCCGGTTACGGCCGCGCCTGCGCCGCGGGCGCCAACGCGGTCGATCCGCGCAGCGAGATTATCTGCTTTCTCGACGGCGACGGCAGCGACGTGCCTGGCTTCATGGCCGATGTGGTCGAGCCGGTCGCCGCCGGCCACTCCGATTTCGTCATGGGCTCGCGCCTGCGCGGCAAACGCGAGGCCGGCAGCATGACGCCGCAGCAGCTATTGGCTGGTTGGATCGCCGGGCTTCTGCTGCGTGCGACATATGGCGTGCGCTTCACCGACATGTCGCCGTTCCGCGCGCTGCGTGTCGAACGGCTGCGGGCGCTCGGCATGCGCGAACAGACCTATGGCTGGAATTTGGAAATGCAGATGCGCGCCGCGGCGGCGCAATATCATATTCTCGAGATCCCGGTCGATCACCGCTGCCGCCAGGGCGGCGTGTCGAAAGTATCCGGCAATCTCACAGCCGGCATGAAAGCGGCGTGGAAGATCGTCACCACCTTCCTGCGGCTTGCCGTCTCTTTGCGGCGCGAGCCGCCGCTGCAATTCCGTCTGCGCGACAATAAGGCCTGACCATGCGCGTCCTGCTTACCGGCGGCGCCGGCTTCATCGGCCGCCACGTTCTGCATGAGTTGCTGGCGCGCGGCCACGACGTGCGCGTGCTCGATTCACTGCGGCCGGACGTCCATGCCAACGGCAAAACCGCGCCGCTCGAAGGCGCCGAATTGATTGTCGGCGATGTGCGCGATGCGGCGACGATTGACGCCGCGCTAAAAAGCGTCGAAGCGGTGCTGCACCTCGCTGCCAAAGTCGGCCTAGGCGTCGCCATCTCCGACATGCCTGATTACGCCTCGTCGAACGATGTCGGCACCGCCGAACTGCTGGCCGGCATGGCGCGTGGTGGTCTGAAACGCTTGACCCTGGCGGGCTCGATGGTCGCTTATGGCGAGGGCATCGGTCGCTGCGCCGAACACGGCGCGGTGCGTCCCGGGCCGCGCATTGAGAGTGAATTGAAACAGGGCAATTTCGAGCCGCCTTGTCCGCGCTGCGGGCGGCCGCTCGACACTGCATTGGTCGATGAGGAAGTGCCGGTCGATCCGCGCAACGCCTATGCGACCAGTAAAGTGGCGCAGGAATTCTATGCCGCTAACTGGGCGCGCGTCACCGGCGGCTCTGCCGGCATCTTGCGCTATCATAACGTCTATGGCCCCGGCATGCCGCGCGACACGCCTTACGCCGGGGTTGCCGCGATCTTTACCGCCGCGCTCAAGCGCGGCGACGCGCCGAAGGTGTTCGAGGATGGCCGCATGCGCCGCGATTTCGTCCATGTGCGTGATATTGCCACCGCCACCGTCGCTGTCTGCGAGGGACATCGCGACGGGGTGCGCGCCTTCAATGTCGGCTCCGGCACGCCGCGCACGGTTGGCGATATGGCGCTGGCTCTGGCGCAGGCGCTCAATGGCCCGCTGCCGGTCGTCACGGGCGGCTATCGCCTCGGCGACGTGCGCCACATCACCGCGGATTCATCGCGCCTGCGCCGCGAATTCGGCTGGAAACCGCAGGTCGAATTTCGAGACGGCATGGCCGAACTGGCGAAACTATAGACGCTGTTGGTTTGCGATCGATCGTGAATATTCTCGGACGTCTCAGAGGATATCGACGTCAGCCCGCGGAAGCGGTGCGCGCCGAGGCACTTGCGTTGGCGCCTGAGAACTTCGAGCCGAAGCGGTTCCCGGTCAGCCTTGTTTATGTCGCTCAGGGACCATTGCCGCTTAAACTGCGCGGTTTTATTGACTTTTCTGCCCCGTGCCTGAAGGCGGTGCTGGCGAGTAGCAACGGATAGACAGCGTCACACCAAGAGCCGCCGGCTCTCCTGGGTTCGGCCATCATAGCCCCACGAATTAGCCGGTACTTCGGTGACGACGACATAAGTCGCTGGGTTGAGATCCGGTCCAAAAACGTTTTTGAGTAAGGTCATGGTGCGCTCGACGAAGAGCGCCTTTTGCTCTGGCTTGTTGGTGCCGGCCGTGACCGTCGCGTCGACATGAACCGCGACTGGGGTAGCGATGCCGCCAATCGTCCAGCGCGCGGATTCGGGCTGTTCGACCAGGACACTGGTCAATTCGGCGACCTTGCCCAACACCGATTCCATCAGACCGGTGACCTCGGTATTGAGCCGTGAAATCTGGCCGGCCGTAAGCATCGGCCCCAAGGCAGTTATGCGGATGAAGGGCATTTTCTGTTCCTTATGCTCAGGGTGCCGCTCGAAAGCCCCCGGCAACGAGGCCGGGGGCAATTGTCGTCATCGGCGAGGGCGAATCTAGTAATGTGCACTGAGCGTGCTGCGATCGAAAACCATCATCAGCTTGCCATCGTGCATGAAGAAAACCGTACCGCGCGGAACCTTCTTGGCGCGCGCCATCATCTCTTTGGTCGGCGTCTTCAGATCGATGATCATCGGATTGCCAGCCATATCGACGACATAGCCCTGCCCCGCCTTGATCACCCATCCGGTGGCGTCGGAAGCGTGAGCCGCTGCGCCGAGCGCCAAAGTGAGGCCCGCGGCGATCATGGTCTTTGTGAAGATCGACATTGTCTTGTTCCTTCTGGGTTCAAATGGTTTCCGCGAAACATTTTCGCGATGTCATCGTCTGGATGACGCCGGGACCCTAGGACTGCACGCCGCATTTCGGCCAATGCCGAGGTGCTATGAATATGATGCTCCGCAGCTATCGGCGGTCATGTTATGAATTGTGCGCCTGCCAAAAGCGTCTCCGGTGGGTCCAGCGCGCGAGGCTACTGTGAGCGATCAGGGAAATTTACCGCGGACGCCGGCAGAGGTTCTTGCGCTCGCATCCAGCCTGCCGGGTGGGCTCGGCCAAAAGCTTACGGCCTATCTCGGCCATAGTAGGCGGTTGCGGCCCGAGATGGTCGCCGCGATCGATCGTCTCATTTTTCATCTCAATGCGCTCTATGGCGAGCAGATCGGCCCGGCGGTTGGCGACGAGATGCCCGCTTTTTTACTGCCAAATCAGATGGGCGAATTGGTGTCGTTGGACGGTTTTCTGGAATCCGGTCCGCTCGTCATCAGTATAAACCGCGGGCACTGGTGCCCCTATTGCAAGTTGGATCTTCGCGCGCTGGCGGAGATCGAGCCGGAAATTCGCGGGTTCGGCGCGCAACTGGTTTCGATCATGCCGGAAAGGGCGCAATTCACGAAGCAGGCTATTGCCGACAATCGATTTCCATTTCCGATTCTGAGCGACGTCGACTTGAGCTACACACTCTCGCTCGGCCTGATCTATTGGGTCGGCGCGGAGGTCAAGGAACTCTATAAAAGCATCGGACTCGATCTGGAAAAATTTCAAGGCAACCGCAACTATTTCCTGCCAATGGCGGCAAAATTCATTGTCGGCCGGGACGGCATCGTCAAGGCGCGGGTGGTCGATGTCGACTTTCGTCTGCGCATGGAGCCGAAAGCCATCCTCGAGGCGCTGGCGCGGTTGTAACGACGCAATCAGGCATTCGCGGCCGGTCTCGCGATCGGCATCAGCGTCGACCAGTCGGCGGCACGCAACAGATTCATGAGACCCGTCGCCGCCGCCGATCGGGCTCGGCCGGCGACCGCATAAAGCGAAACCGGCCGGCGCAGCGCGATGCCGTCTATGCCGATGCCCCGGACATTGCCGCCATTACGGGCAGTCTCGGGCATAATGGCGGCGCCAACATTCGCCTCAAGCACGCTGAGCATGTCCTGATCCGACAAGATATGATCGCCGGCGTTCTGTTCGATGCCGGCCGCGCTTAGTAAGCTGCCGAGATCGTCAGCTTGCTCGCAATAGGACCTAGATATCAGCCGCAGGCCGCCGATATCAGCCAATCCGACGCGATTGCGCATCGCCAGCGGATGCGACTTGTGGACCACAAGTTCGTAGCCTTCTTCGAACAGCCGCCAGGTATCGAGGCGTTCCCATGCCTCACCGAGCGGCCCGGCGACGGCTAATTCGGAATCGCCATTCTTCAGGCGTTCGGCGATGTTAGCGCCATTGCCGCGAAAGAATTGCAGCTCGATCCCGGGGAAAGCCTTGGCCAATTCGGTCAGCACGGGGACGAGCAACGCGAGGTTGACGGTATGCGACAGCGCCAGTCGCAGCGGCGCTGTCGTGCCCTTCTTGTAGGACGATGCCAATGTCTTGGCCGCGACGGCACTGTCATAGCATTGCGTCAGCAGCGGCAACATCAGGCGCCCAAGGTCGGTCAGATGGCTGAGAGCCCGCTCCCGCCGGAATAGTTCGCCGCCGAGCTCGTCTTCGAGGTTTTTGATCGCGCGGCTTAAGGCCGGTTGGGTGACGTTGCAGTCGTTGGCAGCCTGGGTGAAATTGAGTTGCTTCGCCACCGCGATGAAATAGCGAATTTGCTGCATTTCCATCGATCAGTTCCCGGCTTGGCCCGAATAGCGGGATTGTGCACAGCCTGGGCCCCGGCGCAATCAACCGGCGATGCATAGGGCTTATGGACTTGATGCCTACACAGCATTGGTTTTGCGGGCGCTCGGGGCGTTTTTATAGGGGGATCGCGCGATCTTGCCACGGAGGGCTGGAAGCCCCCCGAAGGCTGGATCGGCTCAAGCGGATAACAATGGTGTATCCATGCCCCAGCCAATTCTTGCCTCGGTCAACTCCGCCCCGGATCGCCCTCTTTCCGCTCAATGGGTGCACGATATCCGAAATGCTCTTGCCGTTACGGGGCTGCATCTTGAAGCTCTTGAGCGCCTATCGGGTCCGAAAGGCCAAAAGGCCGCCAGTGCCGCCCATGCCGTGATGACCCGGGTTGCCGGCATGTGTAGCGCCTCTTTGGCCGAGGCCACGCGAATGGACCATGTGGCGCCGCGTCGGGGCTTCGATCTCATGCAGACGATCAATGAGATCGTCACAATCCTGGCGCCGATTGTGCCCGAGGGATTTGAAATACGCATCCCGCAGGACGGCAGTTGCATGGTGCTGGCCAACCCGGGCGACATTTACCGTATCATGTTCAACTTGGTGCAGAACGCCATCGCGGTGGCGCGCAGCGGTGCCCGCATGAGCCATGTCGGCATCGGCTTGGCGCGAAATGGATCGACGGTTGCCATAAGGATATTCGACGACGGCCCCGGCCTCCCGGAAGCGATCCGCTCGAATATCTTCCGGCTTCATAACGCGTCCACTGCCGGCGGCAGCGGCCTGGGCATCGCGATTGCGCGCGAACTTGCAGAGCGCAACGGCGGCACATTGCGGCTCTCCGCCGCTGCGAAAGGTGCTAGCTACATTCTAGAGCTGGCCCATTTACGTGTCGTCGCCCGCGAAGGAAGTCGCGGATCATGACCTCGCAACACGCATGCGGAGGATCATCCGCAACTCACACGGCTCGTGTGTATCCTTACGAAAAACATTCCGCCATGGTCCCGACAGCGGCGCCCTATCGGAACTGACATCAAGCTTATCGGATGCGGTGCGCGAGCAACCGGACTTCAAGCCGGATGTGGAGGACATGCCAGTGATGAACGTGCTTCACCGCGACGGTGGGGCGATCCGTCATCTCTGGAGTTCGGAAATCCTTTACGTGCCGGCCGAGCCCGGCCAAGAATACCGCCACAACGACGCCAACGATACGCTCTGGAATATGATCGACCTCACTCCCGAGGGGCGCGGAGACTTTCACCCAAAGCTAACCTACGTCTAGCCGGAACTGTGAAAGCAATTGCGTGTGCGTAATTTCCGCATATGCACTTAGCGGACAATCGCGGCACTGCGATAATTTGGCGGCTTCTCTAATCGGCCGGTTGGGGTCAAGCGCTTTCAGACTATCCACCACTGCAGTGTCGATGTCGCCCGCGGGCTCGTGCTTCTCTTCGGAATCGGCACCAAGGCCCTTCCATTATGGGATTCGAAGACGAGGCAGAACAACCTATTGGGCGGCCTTACCGTCAGAGTGACGGTGGGTCCAAGCGACCAAACGAACTCACCTCATCCATCGTCCCGCGAGGGACATCATTCCACCGCTCGGTGGAGCTCAAGTTTTCTCCTATCGCATTTGATCCTGCACGGCTCTCATGCCGCTGCTGCTTCTTCCCGGGTCCAGCGGAACTCGGTGCCGTCAACCCATATGCGGTGCATGATTACGGCCAGCCGACGCGCCAGTGCCACGATCGCCTTCTTCACTCCGCGACGCCTGGCGATCTGCATCGCCCAGGCCTTGAGCCAGGACCACTTGTTGGTGCGGGTCAACATGACTTGGGCTGCTCCGTAGAGCATGGCCCGCATCATCTCGTCTCCGCAGCGTGATATTCTGCCGCTCCAATCACTCTCACCCGATTGATGCTTGGAGCACGTCAGTCCCAACACAGCCCCGACCGCCTTGGAGTTGTGAAAGCGGGTGGGCACGTCGATGGTGGCACGATAGGTCAGCGCCACCACTGGGCCGACGCCGGGGACCGTCATCAGGCGCCGGCACACCTCATCGTCCCGCACGATGGCCAGCAGGCGGCGGTGCAGGATGCCAATCTGCTCGCGAAGCACTCGCCGGACAACCAGCATCGGTTCGACCAGAACGGCCAAGTCGGGCAAGTTCTCGACAAGCTCTTTGATGCGTGCCTCGAACTTTACCGTCCCGACCATTCCAACCTTGAGGCCGAAGTTACGCAAAGTGCCGCGCAGGTCGTTGTCTATAGCGATGGCCTTGGACAGCAGCAGTTTGCGATGGGTCAGCAACATTCGCAGCTTCTGGCTACGTAAGGTCTTCACATGCACCGGGCGATAAAGACCCGCCCGCATCATCTGCGCCATGCCACGGGCATCGTTGCGATCCGTCTTGTTGATCTGGGCCTTCAGTACCGCCCTCATATGCCGCGTCTCGACACAGATCACCGGCAAGCCGGCTTCGGCCAGAGCGCTGAACAGCCACTGCGATAATGGGCCAGCTTCCAGTCCGATCCGTTTGAAGTGGTATGTGGGGTTCGCCAGCACCTGCAGCAGAGCTTCAGGTTCGCTTGCCACCTTTACTTCTCGTGCGATCTTGCCTGTGTCATCCACAATGCAGACGCTGGTCTCCTTGACCGATACGTCCAAACCAGCAAAATGGTCCATGCTGCGCTTCTCCTTCTGATGCTTGAGGCCGTGTCAACAACGGACCTCGTTTCCACCATCAGCCTGAAGCGCAGCACCCTAAATCTTCAGCTATCCACAAGCTGCCGGCCGATTACCCCATCTATCGGAGTAAAGCTGACATCGGTCTCCTTGGGCGCGGAAAAGGTCGCTCGTGGTTGAACCAAAAGCGCCGATCCGATGGCTGGCGAAAAGTGGCAGCGGTAATTGATCCTGGTCAATGCTCAGGCGGAAACTTCGCGGCATTTAAAGAAAGAATACAGAGGAGAATGCCATGCTCCCAGCAAAGCAGTTCAGGGAGGCTCTCGCGACCATCGGGAGCTTCATAGCACCGCGGCGGTCGTCGCGCTTTAACTGCGGCGATTGTGAACGGAATGCGCAATGCGGTTCGCTGCCTCATGACGATTGCGAATATAGATTCATGCAGCTAGCCCGCGACGGCGATAGTCTGCCGCCGCGACCGGAATATTTTCATGAGGCGATCTGGCCGCGCTGAGGGCATTTGCTAGGCCATGGCATGATTTTTTTCCCGGCGGTTACGGCCTCGGTGAAGGATTTGCCAATGTTCGCTTATGGCCGATATTGTTGCAAAAGTCCCAAACGGCGAGGTGACAAATTTTCCGCCGAGGGACAAAACAAGCTGAGATCGCCAATTGATATGGCCTCACACTCGTTACCGAAGTCGGTTATGAGTTTATCGCCATGCGATGAGGTCCCTCATATCTTCACTTGAACGCCGCGTCTAAAACCCGGAATTCTTGCGAGCAAAGATGAAAAATGACTTTTGCAACAATATCGGCCCATAGCTACTATTCGCGGCAACGCAGGAATTCGGTTGCTATCGGCGCGAAGCGGACTCGCGAAAGTCTACAACATTGAGCGGCTCGGTAGCAAGACGCACTCGGCAGCCTGGACCGTGTGAAGGACGTCGTGAAGGTTTTGGGAATGGTCAACGCGACTCCCAATTTTGCCCAGCATCCCCAGGTGATAAATGGCTGCTCCGATCTTTTCATAGAAATATTTGGAGAACGCGGACGTCACGCCAGGTCGGGCGTTGGTATGGGCTCATTGCCGAATGGCATTCCGGTTGAAATCGAGGTTATCGTGGCGGTGTTTCCGTCGAATTCGAAATGAACAGCGGCTAATAATCCAGTCGGTGCCATTCGAAGAGCAGGCTCTTCTATTCGACACTAGGCGCCGCATGCTCGCTAGGAGGTACATTGCGACACTCCCAGTCAACTATCAGTTTTTTTCATTTTGTCAGTTTTTGATCTTGGCCGTCGGGGTGAAAGCAGGCTTGGGGTAAGGCTCTTTTAAGTCTGCTTTTGATGCCCATCTCGCGTGAAAATAAAATCAACGTCGGCTTTCGGAGGGGCATCGCGCTATAGCGTTCTAGGTCGACTTGTGAAGTTTTATAGAAAAGTTCACGAGTAGGATAGGCTGCTAGGGACATTACTCCGAACCCGACAGAACTTCATCACGCGCGCAAGCTCGCGAAATCCTTCAAGGCGCTCAATGCGGCTTGCCGCATGAAAGCCTGGTCCGACGCAACGATAAAGGCCGAAACGCCCAGCGCCTTCAAACCTGAGGCTTCGGACGGCGAGGCCGTCATGATGCAAACCGGCTTGCCGGCGCGGCGGGCGGCGGCGATCACTTGTTCGGTGGCGTTGCGCACGGGCGCGGCATCCTGGCGAATTACATATCAATTTCAACGACCCCACCGGCTTCGGCCGCACGCGATTGACATAGGATTATTGAAGTTTCCCGTTGGCGCTTTGACAATACGAAGTCGCGGTGGTCGACCGTTCCGGATATCAAATTGCACTTACAGACACCGCAAATCCCATCCGAGCATTTTACGTCAATGTGAATGCCGTTTTCACTGAGCGCGTCCGTCGCGCTTTTGTCCGCAGGAACCAGAATTTCCTTGCCCGATCGCGCCAGCTTCAACGTGAACTCATGGTTCACATAGTCCGGCAGCTCGGGCACCGAGAAATATTCCAGATGGCGAGCCTCCTCGGGGAATCCTTGGCGTGTCGCCGCTTCAATGACACCATTCATGTAACGATCGGGGCCGCAGGTGTAGACGTGCCAGCCGCCCTGATAATTCTCCATAATCTTGGCCAGATCGGCCCGGCTGCCGTCTGCGGTAAAATGCAGGCGAACGCGGTCGTGCCACGGTGCGGCGGCGAGGTCCGCCAGATATCCGGCGTCGTCGCGAGATTTGCACGAGTAGTGCAATTCGAAATCGGCGCCGATGGCGTGCAGCCTATGGGCGAAGGCGACCATCGGGGTAACGCCGATTCCGCCGCCCATCAAGAATGTTTTCGTCGCCGATTCCTCGAGCGGAAAATGGTTGATCGGCTTTGAAATAAAGACGCGCCGTCCCTCTGAAAAAATACGGTGCATCAATTTCGAACCGCCGCGCCCGGCATCCTCGCGCAGCACACCGATCTGATATTTACTGCGGTCCGCCGGGTCGCCGGACATCGAATATTGCCGCATGTATTCTGGCGCGATGACGATGTCGAGATGAGCGCCAGCAGTCCATTCCGGCAACGGCGCACCGTCGAGCGTCGTGAATTCATACTTGGTGACGTCGGATGTCATCGCTTCGGCCTTTTTGACCATGACGCGAATGACCGGCGCATCCCCCGGCACCGTGTAGCGATGCACATGGCTGGCATCGCCGCGGGCCAGTCGAGCCTTGTATTCGTCGGCAGATATCATGGCCTGATAGGCCTCGATGCCCTTCTCGCGGTCCATTTGGAACGGATAGGGCCAGGGAGGCGGCGCCAGCGGCGCCGGATACACAGCCAAGGTCTGGTCTTCGTATTTCAGATTGAGGTTTTTCGACAGCGGTCGCCGATTAACCGGATTTCGGGTCGGTTTGTAGGCGCCGTCGTCCTGCAATTCGATGTCCCACCACCACTTCTTGACATCGTTGAGTCCGCCATTGCCGGCCATGTCGTCGAGTTTAGCGAGCAGAGGAGCCGCCTTAGGAATGTTCATTGCAGCCCAGCGGAACGGCGCCTCCGCAAACAGGCCCTCAAGATTCCACGGACAGGTCTTCATGCAGCGACCGCACATCGCGCCACCGGGCGTCGTAATGCGGTAGGTTGCACATTTTTGGCTGTCCGACTTCCAAATTTCATAGCCGTTGAACATCCGCTTCGGGCCAGCAGTGATCGCGCCCGACGGACATTCCCTCGCGCACTTGTTGCAACTTTCGCAAAAGCTCTGCAGACCGAAGTCAATCGGCTTATCATGTGCCACCGGCATGTCCGTCGTGACGACGCCAGACTTGAGACGCGGCCCGAGATAGGGATTGAGGATGACCTCTCCGATCCGCGAGACTTCGCCCAGACCAGCGAGCAACAGCAACGGCGGCTGCAACACTTCGCCATCCATTACGGTATGAGCCTTGGCTTTATAGCCGAGATTGCGGATCTGTTTGGCAATGACGCCTCCCAGCAGAGAGAATCGCAGATACGCGCGCATTGATTGCGCAACGGCGATCCAGTCGTCGCCGCTGGAGCCCGCCATTGTTTCAAAGCCCTGGTCGATGATCATGCTGATGGCCTGATCATGCGGCGGCTCGATCGGGTCGCCGGCCGCGTCATGCGAATACCAGGTCCACTTCGGGCACCGCGAGACGCCGACCGCGTCGACTCCCAAGAAATAGGTTGCGGCTTTGATGTGATTAGCCGCCGCTTCGGGCGTCATGACAGCACGTTCGGGCTTCGATCCACCATCCTGGATCAGGACGAATGCGCCCAGCACGCGGCGCTGGGCGAATGACGGAGCAGCCTTGCGTGCGTAGTGCCCGCCCTTGGCGCCGGCCTGATTGGCCTTGCCCATGTCGCCGAACTGCGCGCGGGCAAACATATCGGTACGCTTTGGAACGCGGGCGACGTTCGCCTTGTCGATAAACGTTGTCGGCTCATCTTTGCGTTTCAATATCTCGAAAGGATGCGCCCCGTCCACGTAGCGCCGGCCAGAATATGGATCCTGATTCATCGCATTCTTGGCGAATCCCATCCCGACCCACCAGGCTGGGCCTTTGGTCTTGAACCAGGGCTGCTCGGCAAGCGGCGCCAACGGCCTGTCGATAGCCATATCAAATGTGGTGGTGACCACGGCGACACCGAAGCGGGCGCCGACGTAGGGGTTGACTAACCGGCCGTCCTCGACGGTCGCGAGTCCGGCGGCGACGGTCAGCTTGTTCAAGTCAACATCTGACGAAGAGCCCGAGTGCGCTTTGGCGTCGTGTCCGAGCAGCCGAATATAGTTCGCAATGACCACCGCAGTTTCGGTCGCTCTCAAGCAGGCGCGGTGAGCCTGCGCGTCCTCGATCCAATCGGCGCCGGGCTCGTCGGGATTCGGATCGCGGTAATACTCATAAAGGAAGACGATGGCGTGGGTATGCCCGTCAATCGTAGATGGCGGAGCCTCCATTGATTCCTTTAGATCGGCCATGATCATGTCGATGCCTGAGGCCAATGTCTTGGTCTGGCGCGTGCGCAGATAGCGTGCCAATCGATCGATATCGGGATTACGGTAGGGCTCGCTCAGGATCGCTCTGTCCGGCAGCCGGCAAACCCCCGCCATCGCGGCATCCGAGAAATAGCCAAATGCCTTCAGGTGATCGGCACGTTCCTGCGGATCTTCCGGGCATTCGGCGCGGGCTTTGTTCACCAAGCCGTCGCGGATCGCATCCATCATGGCCTGATGTTCGGCCATCGCGTTCACGATACTCTCCGGCTTGTCAGGTCGCCGAAAGTCGAGCTGCCGATATGCCGGAACTTTCGCGAGGTCCGGCATGACGCCGTTGCGCAGAAGCCTTTCCTGCGGATACCCGCCCATATGAACGGGTCGGTTATTATCGGAGAAAAATCGGATGCCCATGAGTGCAGCCCACCTATTCAAGAAGCGGCGCCGGCCTTTTCGGCCCGTTGATCGCGGCCCGCCGAGGGCGCTCCTTGATTTCCTTCCAGCAAGGCACTCCAGCCGAAACTAAGGCGGGTGTCTTTTCATATGTGACAACGCACCATGAATTGCTTCCAAGTGCAATATAATTAGACCATTGGTCTGCTACGCGGACCAAACCGTGATACGCTGCTAGTCAACGAAACAGCAGCAGAGGACATCGTGGAACCTGGAACGAAGGCGGCACCGCCCACACGCCAACCGCAAACAATCCACTCGTTCGCGCGAGGGCTTTCTGTCCTCGTAGCGCTCAATGAAAATTCGCCGATCACGCTGGCGCATCTGGTGGAGATTACCGGACTGCCGAAAGCAACGACGATGAGAATCGTCCACACCTTGCGTGCGGAAGGTTATGTAGAGTTGGTCCAGAACGGCTACCGGCCGCTGCCGCGCGTCCGGCTTTTATCCAGCGCACTCGATCGCGAAAGTGCTCCGACCCAGTTCGTTCAACGGCTACTCAACGACTTTGCGCAGATCGTTAAATGGCCCGCCGAGTTTCTATTGCGGGACGGCGCATCGATGGCAATCGAGGTTACTAATCGTAACGTCGCTCCGATCGGGCTAAAGAAATTCGAATACACCCGGTTTCCACTGCTCAATTCGGCGGCTGGAATCGCACTATTAGCGTGGGCGAAACCACACGAGCGCGAACAAATCATTCGCACCGTGTCAACCCAGTTAAAGCTTGGAAGTACGGAAGAAACCATGCGTTCGGCCCGTACGGAAATGGAGGGCGCGCGCAAGCGTCGTTACGCTCAGCATGACTATGAGGCCCCTATCGAAGGCACCCGCGCTATATCCGTTCCGGCTCTTTGGAAGGACACGTCAATTGGTGCCGTATCGTTGATATTCATCCGCGACGCGGTAACACCAGAACAGCTCAAGACATTTCTGCTGCCTCAACTTTGGCTAATAGCGACCGAGATCGGACAACATTTTTCAATACTTGGCGGATTAGTCAACGAGATAAAGCAACAACACCCGTGATGCTTCCGGAACTCTGAAGTCTAATGTTGGTGCGCGAGGCACAACTGAGGCGGCCTTCATATAGAAGCCCCGGCACACCGGGGATCGAAACTCCCGTGGCCGGGGTTCTGAACGCCGCTCAGCCCTCCGATCAAATGTGGAAAGATATATCAAACGCACCTATCGACTGTGATCTTGAACTCGCCTTCATCGATAGAGACGGCGCACATGCTCTGACGTTCCCATCGCATGGCAGACGGATGGGTCAACTCCAAAACCAAAGTTCGGATTGACGAGCATCCTTCACACTGGCGGAAATGGAGACAAACGTCATAGCGCGTAGCTATTGTCGCTTATTGGTCATTTGCGACCGCGCAATTCCGCACCTAGATTGGCCAATGTCCGTTGCTGGTCCGATAGGGACCTAGATTTTATAGCGCAGCGAATGACGCGACGTGCCAAAAGCGGGCAAACGCTCCGAGCTAAATTCTCGCGCTTTATCGAAAGCTGCACCGCATTTGTCGCAAGACCTAGGATTGTCGGCGCGTCAAAGTTTCGCCCATATTTTCTGAAAATAAACCCACTAAAGCAGAATTTGACATTGTAATTATAGCCGCTAGGCCAATGTCATTTGAGTTTTCTGTTGCCACTTTTGAGCTATCGCCGGGGGCGGCGCGTTCCCATCTTTCGCATCTTTATGGAGACAAGCATGCCCCAAACATTCAAGTGTTTATCCCTGCCATTGTTGACACTTACATTGATGGTCGCGCTGGTGGCTACAGCCGACGCTGCCGGCACCACGCTAAAGGTCACGCTCTGGGGCGAAATGACCGGGGCCATGCCGACGGACTTGGGAATGGGCATGACCAAGACAAAAGGGGCCACGCGCGAGACCAATTCGCACATGGGCATTACAATCTATCAACATACGATTAAGGCCGGCCCGGTTACGTTCGAGGTAAAAAATAATTCTGAGAAAACTATTCACGAAATGCTGGTGCTTCCAATCAAGGATACCGCCACTCCGCTGCCCTATACCAAGAACGAGAACCGTCTCGACGATGTGAATCGGCACCGCGTTTGACCCCCGATCGGCGCCGAAGCTTGACCCCTCTATTTCCTCATTAGCGCCATCAGATCATTGTTGAAATTAGCCGTCTGGCGGGGTCACGGTTGGACGCCGAAAGGGGTCAAACTTCGACGCCTGTTCACAGTCCGCCTTGTGGTCATATTCACGGGTTCAATCGGGAAGATGCTGGAGGCCACTCCAGTGTTGGATGAAACGTTCCTCCAGATCGGCGACGAGCCTCACCCAGCCCCATCGCCGCACGCACGCCAGTCCAGAGGCGTACCTTCATAACGGGGCCTTCGTCGGGGGATTTCTTGGCGCCAAACCTCAGGGCGCCGGGCATCAAATATATACTAGGCCAACGAGACATCAGAATTTACAGATCGCGACAGGGTATCCAACCGCATGTTTATGAGTTCACGGCAGCTAGTTCGGAGGGTGCTTTTTAGGCCACGCACTACCTCAGACAAGATAGACCATATTCGAGTGTTTTGATGAGTTTCAGCGAATACCAACAAGACCAACGAAGACCAACGCGTACCAGCGAGACCAGCGGCAGACCAACAGAATACCAAAGATAATTATTGTCACACCCCACGCACTGAAGCTGCAGTCGGCATGCCCCCGGCGAACCAAGTCGGGGATCCATGGTTGCTATGGCATCATTACCGTTTTCAAGAGCGGTTCCTAGATTGCGAATGATTGACCCTCGTCAGCCGGTGCCCGCGTTGGCGGGCATGCCGTTAGGTGTTGCAAACGCAAGTGGTTAGCTTATTTAGACAGCTCGTGCCTCAATTAGAAGATACTCAGCCCAGTGGTGATTAATGCCGAAAGGTCAAAAAACGCTTGGCCGCAAGATGCCAAACCCAATTGATATTGAAGTGGGCAAGCGCATTCGCGTTTATCGGCAGCAGGCGGGGCTGTCTCAGACCCAACTCGGCGACGCTCTCAAGCTGACCTTTCAACAGGTTCAAAAATATGAGAAGGGCGTAAACCGCGTTGCGCCAAGCCGGCTTGAAGTTATTGCGCGCGCATGTGGCGTCCCGGTGTCGGTATTTATGCCGAGCCTGGACGGGCAGAAAGACAAAGGTGGTCCGCTGCCGTTCGCCGAACTCCAAATCCACGGCGCACAGGATTTGCTAGCCGCGTACGGTAAGATCAAGAACAGCAAGGTACGTGCTGCGCTTGTGGCTCTCGCTGACGAGATGGTCGGGCACGTTTGAGGTTTAGCGCACCGTTCGCGTATAGTAGCGGCGAGCTTTTCATCTATTTGCGTCGTCGAAACTGCGCCTGAGCCGCGCGGCGCGCCTCATGAATGCCCGGATGTCATTCGGCCGCTCCACGGTGGAAGGCACCTTGTCGACTGGTTGGAGACGGCTTCGGCCGGGTTGGTTGGCGGAGAAGGGATGTCCATCGCGTTTGCGTTTGGCGACCGATAAGGACTTGCGCGTGGCTTGGCTTCTATCGGCCAAGTCGATCGGCTCGATCCGATCTGATGCCGATATTTCCGAGCGGCGCATTTACCGCGAAACCATTCCATGCAATTGCTCGATCGAAATTGAGTGACCATCGGCACGCTGCACGGCGCGGGCCGTCAGTATGCTGACCGAGCTCGACCGTGTTGATATCCGGCGCACTGCTGTTCTTCCATATGAGCGCCGACGCGGTAATCGAATGTCCAGATTTGATTTACGACAGGCACACGATAACGGATTGATGTTCAGATAGGCGAGTTAGAGCTGAAGTTGGGTCTGCGCTTCTCACGAAGAGCCGAGATTCCCTCCCTAACATCGGGCCCCGAAAAGCCCATGAACTCCATCCCCAACGAGGCATCAAAAATCGGCCCGGCAGCTCTCAGCCAGTTGTTGAGTGCGTATTTAGTGCCGCGTACTGCACCAGGCGATAGCTTGATGAGCTTCTGGCAAATGCCCATTGCTGTCTCGACGACTTTATCGTCGTCAACGCAGACGCTCGCAAGGCCGATGCGTTCCGCTTCCTCACCAGTCACGGTCTCGCACAGCAGCAAGTAATATTTTGCTTTGGCCATGCCGCAGAGCAAGGGCCATATGATGGCGGCATGGTCGCCGGCGGCTACGCCGAGACGGGTATGACCGTCGATGATTTTGGCGGTGCGGCCGACCACGACGATGTCGGAAACCATCGCTGCCGACAGGCCGGCGCCAACCGCGGGCCCCTGGATCGCGGCGACGATGGGCTTGGAGCAGTTGATTATATTGTACACGAGGTCGCGGGCTTCGCGCCAAGCGGTCATCCGCGCTTCGAAGTCAGTACTCATCTCTTCCAGCAGGCTTATATCGCCGCCGGCGGAATAGGTGCCACCATCGCCGCGCAACAATACGCAGGAAGTTTCGGGATCGGCGTCGATGTCGCGCCAGACGTCGGCAATCTCGCGATGGCCGTCGCGGTTAAGCGAATTCAGCTTGCCAGGATTGCTGATGATGACTTCGAGAATAGACGGCGCCGGACGATTGAACTTCAGCACTTTGTAGGCGTCGTAATCCACTCGCATCGTCGGCTCCCGTTGTTCTCAGGAAAATTCTGGCAGCATAGCGCGTTGCGCTTCTAGGCGTCTTCGAGTTCGCGGCTGGCGACGGCGATGGCAATCAGAGCCCCGACTGCGCGCGCCGGCGAGTCGAAGGTCGGAAAACCCTTCTCGCGGAACATTGCCAGTGCTTCTGGCGTCTGCTCGACGCTGCCGGTCCAGCACACGATCAGCGGCTTTTCCGTCAAATGCGCGGATTCGATCAGGTGGCGGGCGAAATCGAGATTTCGGGCAAAGGTCAGCACCACGATGACGGCGTCAATCGAATCATCGGCGACCGCGAGGTCGAGAATCTGGCGTAAATCGTTGGGTCGGCTGATGATGGCGCCGGTCAGATCGACCGGATTGCTGGCCGAACCGAAAAACGGCAAGTGCTTGGCGATCTTCTGCTGCAATCCGGGGTCGAACGGCAAGACCTGGAACTTGGCCATTTCGCAGAGCTCAGCGGTCTCCACGCCGAGTCCGCCGGCGAGCGAGATCACGGCAATCCGGTCGCCTTGCAACGTTTTGCCCAGCGACAGCGCGGTCGCGGAGTCGACCGCATTCATGGTGTCAATCGCCCGCACGATTCCCAGCTCGTCGAACACGCCTTCGACCACGCGATCGTCGCCGGCCAGGGCGCCGGTGTGCGACAGGGCCGCGCGCTGGCCGACGCTGCTGCGCCCGACCTTGTTTATGACTATGCGCTTTTTCCCGCGCATGGCGCGAGCCGCGGCAACGAAACGTTTCGCATCGCGGATCTGCTCGACATACATCAGGACGACATCGCAGCTATCGTCATTGCCAAGCCATTCCAGTACGTCGCTCGCGGAAATGTCCGATTCGTTACCGGTGGTGATGACCGAATGGATGCCGCCGCCGTTGCGCGACAGGCGGTTGGCCATCATTCCGGAGATGGCGCCGGACTGCGATACAATCGCAATGCCGCCCGGCTTGAGGCCGATGAACATCGGACTGAAGCTCAGCAGCAGATCGTTGCTGGGGAATACGATGCCCTCGCAGTTCGGGCCGAGCAGGCGCAGGCGCGATGTTGCCAGGAAAGTTTTCAGCGCCTTTTCATATTCGGCCCCGGCGCCGCCCGATTCTGCAAAGCCTGACGTAACGCCGATCACCGCGTGGGCGCCGTTGGCTTCGCATTGCTCCAGCACTCCCAGCATCTGCGCCGCCGGCACGAAGCTGACCGCGACATCGACCGGGCCGCCGGCCTCGCTCAGGTCGCGGGCGACCGGAAGCCCGAGGATCTCGCCGCCGCGTGGGTTGATCGGGATGATTCGGCCGGAATACTTGCTTTCTTTCAATAGCTTGACAGCGAGATGACCGAGCTTGGTCGGGTCTTCCGAGGCCCCGAACAGCGCAATCGAACGGGGATTGGCGACGAGGCTCAACACTTCCTGAGTATCCCGGCGGGCCATTGGCAACCTCATTAATTGTCGACTATTCGGTCGATTACGATTAGCTATTAGAACAGAAAGCGGGCCCAATTCGCAGCCATTTGCGGGCAACTGATGGAAAGTTCGCCGAAGTGGCAGAAAATACGACCGACCGTCCAGTCGGGATAACATCCAAGGTCAGATCACACAAGATGACACAAAAGACGAGCGCTAGAATATGAAACGACCCCACAACGGCAGTGAGGGAGTGCAGCGGTTTCGCATTTTGGAGAGCTCAGCCCGTCTGTTCGCCCACCAGGGTTTTGAAGGCACGTCGCTCAACGAGATCGCCGAGGAAGTCAGCCTGTCCAAGGCCACGATCTATCATTATTTCGCCAGCAAGGAGGAGATCTACAGTGAGATTATCCTCGATACGCTAGAGCGGCTGCTGTCCTTCGTTAAGGAATCGGTCGACCGTAACGGTACGGCTTCACGGCGCCTGGTGGCCGCCATGGAGGCCCACGGTCAGTTCTTCGAGGATAATTTTTGGGCCTTTACAGCAATGCTAATTGGCTTTGGCGGCATTCGCGAACTCAACCGCCGCGCCCGCGCGGTGGCCTTACGCGACAGCTATGAGGAGCTTCTCCGCGACGTCGTCAAAGCCGGCATCGAGGCCGGCGAATTCCGAAAAGCCGATCCGGTCATAGCGGCGCGGGCAATTCTGTCGATGCTCAACTGGATGGCGCGCTGGTACAAGCCCGGCGGACCGAAAAGGGCGCGCGAGTTCGCGCAGGAATACGCAAGCCTCATCATGCAAGGGCTGTGCGTGTAGCGGGCCGCGCCAGGGCATTAAAAGACAATTCCAGAACTTCTCCCGCCGGTTTGCTCTTGATCGGGCAGCCGACCTCTGTTTAGCTACCGACCGGACGGTCGGGAACAGGGCCGCCGCCATTTGGGAGAAATGCCTATGACCAGGACCAAGAAACTTGCTGCGCGAGCTTTTGCCTTCGGCGCCTTTTTGGCGCTCGCGGTGGCGCCAGCGTCGGCGCAAAAATCCTCGATTACGCTCGGTTCGACCAATTCTACGTCCAGCCATTATGCCGTCGCCGTGGCGATGTCGAAGGCGATCAAGGCCGGTATGCCGAGCGCAAACGTATCGGTGATCGAAACCGGCGCCAGCGTCGACAACACCCGGCGCCTGACGCGCAATGAAATTGACCTCGGTCTGATTGCGGTCGACACCGGCATTCAGGCCATCAACGGCACGGGGCCGTTCAAGGACAAAGCGGTTACCGATCTGGTCTCGGTCTATGCCTATGACGTGTCGGTACTGAATATCGCGGTGCGCGCCGACTCCGGCGTGACCAATGTTTCCGAACTCCAAGGCAAGAAGTTCAATGCCGGCATCCGCGGCAGCGGCGCCGAGGTGCTGACCCGCGAATCCTTCTCGATCCTCGGCATCGAGCCGGTTTGGACCCCCGGCACGGTGCAGGACGCATCCGAAGGCATCCAAAACCGCCAGATTGTCGGCTACGCCAAATACGGACCCGGCACCGGCATCGACGCAACGCTCCGCGAACTGCTGACCTCCACGGAAATGCGCCTGATCGGTTTCGATAAGGCCCAGCAGGAGAAGGTACTCGCCAAGGTCAAGGGCGTCGGTTTTACGACGGTCAGTGAAAACATCATCCCCGGCCAAAAGGCGGTTGACGTACCGGTGGTGCCGATTGTCTACGCGACGCGTCTTGCGGTGATGGACGATCAGACGGCCTACAACGTGGCCAAGTCGATCTACGAGAACCGCCAGACGCTTATCGACACCTGGCCGCATCTGAAGAATTTCAACTTCAAGCAGCAGGCGCTGCTCGCCGACAAGCTCGGCTTCCCGCTGCACCCTGGCGCCAAGCGTTTCTGGGAATCGCTGCCTTAGTCGCCACGGATGGAGTTGGCTACAATGTCCCACAGCGAAGAAGCGCCTGCCGCCACAGGATGGCTGCCCGCGTCGATGAACATCGCGCTGGCTGCCTTCGCAGTCTTCCATATCTACACTGCGCTGCTGGGCTCCTTCGATCCACTGATCCAACGCGGCATCTTTATCGGGTGCGGCGTTGGGTTCATCTTCCTCCGTCAGTTGCAAGCGTCGAATCTCGTATGGTCATGGCGTCTGGGACTCAATGTCGCGGCCGGTCTGGCCGCGGTCTATGCCGGGCTGCATGTTGCCGCGAATGATACCCGGCTGATGGACATCATGAGCGACATGACGCCGCTCGATAATGCGCTTGCGGTCGTGATGATCGTTCTCGTGCTGGAGGCGGCGCGCCGTACCATTGGCGCCTCGCTGCCGATCATGGCGTCCCTGGCCCTGATTGTTTACCTGTTCGGCAACAGTCTGATCTCGGGCGGTTGGCAGCCGCCGCGCACGTCGCTGGAAACGGCGCTTATGACGATGTACGGTTCGACAAACGGCATGTTCGGCTTCATGGCCGACATCGGCACCCGGGTCATCGCGATCTTTGTGGTTTTTGGCTCGCTTTTGATCGCGCTTGGCGCGGGCGATGTCTTCATGCGCGCGGCCGCGCTAATTGCCGGGCGTAGTTACGGCGGCCCGGCAAAGGTCGCCGTCGTCACATCGGCCCTGTTCGGCACCGTTTCCGGCTCTGCCGTCGCCAACGTCATGTCGGTGGGCTCGATTACCATTCCGATGATGATCCGCGCCGGTTACCGCAAAGATTTCGCGGCCGGCGTCGAAGCGAGCGCTTCGGCCGGCGGCCAGATTATGCCCCCTGTCATGGGCGCGGGCGCTTTCATCATGGCCGAACTGCTCAACATTCCTTACGCAACGATTGCGGTAGCGGCCGTCCTTCCCGCGATCCTGTATTTCGCCGCGATCTATTTCAGCGTCGACAATTTTGCGCGGGCGACGAATTTGCGGCCGATCGACCGCGAGCTTATGCCAAAATTTCGCGACGTCCTTCTCGACCGCAACACCCTCGTCGCCTTCGGGCCGCTGCTAACGCTGGCCTACCTTCTTTTCCAGAATTATACGCCGACGCTCGCCGGCGCGATCGCGACTTTCGTGCTGGTCGGGCTCGCCGCGGCCACACGCACTTTCTATAGCCTGTGGGAAGGGCGCTCGATCGAGCTCGGCGCCGAAATGAAAACCTGGGCGCGGCAGGTCTGGAGAGGTCTGGTTGACGGCGGTTCCGGCCTGATCGTCATCGCCGCGTTGCTGGCTTGCGCCAGCATCCTGGTGACCGTCCTCAATGCGACCGGAATCGGGGTGAAGTTTTCGCAGCTCCTGCTGGGGCTGACCGGCGAGCACCTGTTCGTGGTGCTGATCATCTCGGCGGTCTTATGCGCGCTGCTCGGCATGGACGTGCCGACGACCGCCTCATACATTCTCACCGCGTCGGTCGCGGCGCCGCTGCTGATCAAGCTGGGCCTTGCGCCGCTCACTGCGCATCTCTTCATCTTCTACTTCGCCATTCTGTCGGCGTTGACGCCGCCGGTTTGCGCATCGGTCTATGCCGCGGCGACCCTGGTAAATGAAAATTTCTGGAAGGTCGCCGGCCAGGCGCTGCGCATCGCCGGTGGGGTTTACTTCATACCGTTTCTCTTCATCTACCGGCCGGAACTTCTGATGGCCGGCTCGGTGACGGCGATCGTCTACAATTTTGCCGTTGCGCTGATGGCGATCGCGGCGATCAGCGGCGCATCCATCGGCTATTTCTTCGGGCCGCTGGCTTGGTACATGCGGCTCTATCTCTACATCGCGAGCTTCACGCTGTTCTACCCGAGTTGGACATCCGACGTGCTTGGCGTTTGCCTGGTCGGCGGTCTGGTGGCCGCGCGCCTCGTCAGATCTCAGCGTGTTGCGGTTCCTCTGAAAGTGAACGAGCCATAATGCCGAACACCCTTAAGAATACCTCCGTCCGGCTCGGTTGCGGCGCCGGATTCTGGGGCGATGCATTTGATCCGGCCCTGGAGCTCGCCGAGCGCGGCAACTTGGACTTTCTCTGCTTCGATTTTCTCGCAGAGTTGACGATGTCGTTGCTGCAACGGGTGCGGGCGAAAGATCCCGGCCAGGGTTACGTGCCCGACATGGTCAATTGGTTTGCCGACTTGGCTGCGCCGGCCAAAATGTCGGGCACGACGCTCGTCTGCAATGGCGGCGGCGTCAATCCGCGCGCCGGAGCCGAGGCATTGGCCAAAGCCTTGCAAGCCAAAGGCATCGCCGGGCGCAAGATTGGCGTCGTCGCCGGTGACGATGTCCTCGGGCGTCTCCAGGCGTTCCGGGACGCCGGCGTGAAACTCACGCATATGCGCACCGGCGAGGATGGCTTCGACCGGATAAAGTCGAAAGTGGTCAGCGCCAACGTCTATCTGGGCAGCGATGGCATCATCGAGGCACTGGAGGGCGGCTCGGAGATCGTCGTGACCGGCCGCGTCACCGACAGCGCCCTGTTCATCGGCCCGGCGATGTATCGTCTGGGTTGGGGGTTCGACCAGCCGGACCGCATCGCCAGCGCCATCACCGTCGGCCACATTCTCGAATGCGCGGCCGGCTGCACCGGCGGCATGTCCTCGCGGTTCGACCAGATGCCGCGCATGGGCGAAGTTGGCTTCCCCATCGCCGAGATTTCCGGCGACGGCACCGCGACCATCTCCAAGCTGCCGGGCAGCGGCGGCCACGTCGATCAATTCACGGTCAAAGAGCATCTGGTCTATGAGATCGGCGACCCGCGCAGTTATTTCACGCCGGACGGCGTCGCGGATTTTACCACGCCGCATATCGAAGAGACCGGCGCCGACGTCGTGCGCGTCACCGGCATGCGCGGCAAAGCGCGGCCGGACAGCTTGAAGCTGCTGATCGGTTACAGCGACGGCTGGATCGGCGAGGGGCTGTTGATGTTCCCGTGGCCGAACGCCCATGCCCGCGCCCGCAAGGCCGAAGAGACGCTGCGCGAGCGCTTCAAGCGACTTGGTCTTTTATCATCGGCGATCAGCTTCAATTATATCGGGCTCAATATGTTGCATGGACCTGCGGCGCCGATGCCCGCTTCCGACAATCTCAACGAAGTCGGCCTGCGCGTCGCGGTCAAAACCGCATCGCGCGACGAGGCTGAAAAAGTTCGCCGCGCCTGCTCGCAGCTCTGGATCATGGGGCCGGGCGGCACCTCGTTCGGCGCGCCGATGAAGCCGCGGCCGACGATCGCGCTGTGGCCGACGCTGGTGCCGCGCGATCTGGTTTCTCATTCGGTGGAGTACATCACCTCATGACGCGTTCTCTGGTCGACATTGCCTATGTACGCGCCGGCGATAAAGGCGATTCCGTATCGGTTGGCGTGCTGGCCAAATCGCCGGAATATTATGCGCAGGTCATCGCCAGCGTGACGCCGAAGACGGTGGCCGCGCTGTACGGCGATTGGATCCAAGGCAAGATCGAAGTCTTCCCGATGCCAAATATCGATGGTTGCCTGGTGCTGATGCACGATGCGCTCGGCGGAAGCGCCACCAACACCTTACGGTTCGATCAGACGGCGAAATCGCTGGGGACAGCGATCCTTCGGTTGTCGGCAATCGCGCCATGAACATTATGCCATTTGACGGCGTCAGCGCCGACACCGTAGCGCAGTTGCGAGACACGATCCGCCGCTTTGTTCTCGATAAACTCGTGCCGCTTGAAGGCAAAGTGGCGCGTGAGGAGAAGATTCCACCGGAAATCGTGCAGGCTATGCGCGATCTTGGCCTGTTTGGCATTTCGATCCCGGAGAAATACGGCGGTCTCGGCCTGTCAATGACCGCGGAGGTTCAGATCATTTTCGAGATGGGTTGGACCTCGCCGGTGTTCCGGTCGGTGTTCGGGACGAATGTCGGTATCGGTTCGCAGGGCATCCTGATGGACGGGACGCCGGAGCAGCGCGAGAAATATCTGCCACGTCTTGCCAGCGGCGAATTGATCGGCTCTTTCGCGCTCACCGAGCCGGAGGCCGGATCCGATGCCCGTGCCGTCGCCACCTTCGCCCGGCGCGACGGCAATAGCTATGTCATCAGCGGCACGAAGCGTTACATCACCAACGCGCCGTCGGCGGATCTCTTCACGTTGATCGCCAAGACCGGCGAGACCGCGGACGGGCCTGTCATATCCGCGTTCTTAGTCGAAGCCGACACGCCCGGTCTGCAATGCGGCAAGCCCGAGCACAAAATGGGCCAGCAAGGCGCCGATGTGTGCGACGTCGTCTTCGACAATTGTCGTGTGCCGCTCGACAGCCTGCTGGGCGGCGTCGAAGGGCAAGGCTTTGAGACGGTCAATAAGGTCCTGACCCGTGGCCGGCTTCATATTGCCGCGCTTTGCATCGGCACTGCGGAACGGCTGATTCACGAGTCGGTCACCTATGCCGTTAGCCGTCGTCAGTTCGGTCAACGCATCGGCGACTTTCAGCTCGTGCAAGCGATGCTGGCCGACAGCCGCACCGAGGCGAATGCCGGACGCAGCATGGTTCTCGACGCGGCGCGTCGTTTCGATGGGAAGATCGCGACCATTGTCGACGGCTCAACCTGTAAGTTGTTCGCTTCGGAAATGGTCGGCCGTGTAGCCGATCGGGCCGTGCAGATTTTCGGCGGTGCCGGCTACATCGCCGAATACGGCATTGAACGCTTCTATCGCGATGTGCGCCTGTTCCGGCTTTACGAAGGCACGTCGGAAATCCAGCGTCTTATCATCGGACGGCAAATGATGCGGGACGCCAGTTGATGCGCAATGCGTCGCACTCAGAGGTGGTTTGGCGGCCGACGCCGGAAGTCATGAAAAGCTGTCGGCTCGCCAAATTCATGGCGAGCGCCGGAATCGCGGACTACGCCGAACTGGTGAGCCGCGGCGATGCTGATCCCGCTTGGCTCTGGGATGCGGTCATTCGCGATCGCAAGCTGAAGTTCACCAAGCCTTATAGCCGCGTGCTGGACCTTTCTAAAGGGACGCCCTGGCCGCAGTGGTGCATTGGCGGCGAGACCAATGTTTGTCTTAACGCCATCGACCGGCATCTTGCCGGCGGCCTCGCCGACAATACTGCGATTATCTGGCTGGGCGAGGGTGGTGAGACCCGCTCGCTCACCTATCGCGCGCTGAGTCGGGAGGTAAATCGCCTGGCGGCGTCGCTGGCGGCGCTGGGCTTCGGCCGCGGCGATCGCATCGGCATTCATATGGGTATGACGCCGGAGGCAATGGCCGCCTTTCTCGCTATCGCCCGGATCGGCGCCGTCGTGCTTCCGTTGTTTTCCGGCTTTGGCGCTTCGGCGATCGAAGCACGATTGAACGATGCCGGCGCCACGGGCGTGATCGCGTCGGACGGCACGTGGCGGCGCGGCCAGTGGTTCGCCATGAAGCCGACGCTCGATATGGCCGCCGCCAATATTCCCACCTTGCGCCATATCGTTATGTTCCGTCGCGGCGAGGCCGACGTGCCGATGACAACGGGGCGTGATCTGTGGTCGATTGATATCAATCCAACGGCCGACGACACGCTCGACCTGGTACCGGCCGAGCATCCACTGATGATAATCTACACCTCGGGTACGACCGGCCGGCCCAAGGGCACCGTGCATACGCACTGCGGATTTTCCGCCAAGATGGCGCTGGACATGGAGCTATGTCTTGATGTCGGCCCCGAAGATCGCCTGTTGTGGATGACCGATATGGGCTGGCTGGTAGGGCCGATGCTCGCGGTCGGCGGTTTGCAGGCCGGGGCCACGCTGGTGCTCACGGAAGGCACGCCGGATTGGCCCAGCCCCGACCGCATCTGGAAGGTCATCGCCGACCAGCGCGTCACGGCGCTTGGACTTGCGCCCACTGTGGTCCGCGCGCTGATGCAACACGGTACCGAACCGGTGCTGCGCCACGACCTGTCGACGTTGACGAGAACCTTCTCCACGGGTGAGCCGTGGACGCCAGATGCATGGATGTGGTTCTTCGAACAGGTGTGCAAGCGCCGCGTTCCGATCCTGAATTATTCCGGTGGCACGGAAGTCGGCGGCGCTATTGTCACCGGCACTTTGCTGCACCCGCTGAAACCCTGTTCGTTCGGCGGCCCGGTGCCCGGCATGGGCGCTGATATTGTCGACGACACCGGCAAGCCGGTGGCGGACGGAGAAGTCGGCGAACTGGTGCTGCGCACGCCGTCGATTGGCAATACCCGCGGTCTCTGGAATGATCCGGGGCGATATATCGATACGTACTGGAGCAAGATCGACGGCGTATGGGTGCACGGCGATTTCGCGATGAGGGATGCCGAGGGCTTCTGGTACATCTTCGGCCGCTCCGACGACACCATCAAGGTGGCGGGTAAGCGCATCGGCCCGACCGAGGTCGAAGCCCTGGTGCTGGCCACCGGTCTTGCGGCCGAGGCCGCGGCAATTGCCGTGCCGGATCCGATCAAGGGCGCGGCGGTGGTTTGCGTCTGCGTCGCGAAATCGCCGAATGCCACGGCCGATTTGACCGATGTCTTGTCAGCGGCGGTGGTCGACGGTCTCGGCCCGGCATTCCGGCCCAAGGAAATTCTGATGGTCGCCGAGTTACCCAAGACCCGCAATATGAAGGTGATGCGGCGCGTGGTGCGGGCGGCGTATCTGGGTGAGGCGCCGGGCGATCTATCGTCCATCGCCAATCCGGATTCGCTCGCGGGCATCGCGAACGCTCGCGAAGCGAGACAAAAACATTAGGCAAGGGAGAAACGACGTGAGCGGTCTGTATTTCGAGCAATTCGCGGTCGATCAGGTGATCGAACACGAATTGCGTCGCACCGTTACCGAGGCGGACAATACGTTCTTCAGCGTCATGACGATGAATCCGCAACCGCTGCATTTGGATGCCGAGTTCTCGGCGAACACCGAGTTCGGCCAGCGTCTGGTCAACAGCCTGTTTACTCTCGGTTTGATGATTGGCCTGACAGTCGGCGAGACCACGCTTGGCACCACGATCGCTAATCTCGGCATGACCGATGTAACCTTTCCCAAGCCGGTGTTTCATGGCGACACGGTGCGTTCTGTCACCAAAGTCATATCCAAGCGCGAAAGCAAATCCCGGCCGGATGCCGGCCTCGTCCAGTTCGAGCACACCGCCTTCAACCAGCGCGGCGAGATGGTCGCGCGCTGTCTGCGTATGGCATTGATGAAGCGCAAGGGAGTTGCCGCATGAGGTCGATGTTATTTGTCCCCGGAGACAGCGAGAAGAAGTTGGCCAAAGGCTGGGAGTCGAGCTCCGACGCGCTGATCCTCGATCTAGAGGATTCGGTCGCGGCCGATCGAAAGAAGGAAGCGCGCCAGATTTCCCGCGCATTTTTGGCCGCTAACAAAGCTGGACCGAAACGCTTTGTGCGCATCAATCCGTTGGTCACGCCATACGCGATCGACGATCTTGCGGCGGTGGTCGGCGGCGCGCCGGATGGCATCGTACTGCCGAAATGTGGCTCGGCCGCCGATATCGTTGCGGTCAATCATTATTTGTCGGCGCTGGAGTCTCGTGAAGGACTGCCTCCGGATCGGATCCAGATTTTGCCGATCGTCACCGAGACCGCCGGCGCAATGTTCACGCTGGGCAGCTACACCGGCCTCGGAACGCGGCTATGCGGCATGATGTGGGGTTGCGAAGACCTCGCGGCCGACGTCGGCGCCAGCGTCAACCGGTCGCCGAACAATATGTATCTTGCGCCGTTCGATCTGGCGCGGTCGTTGTGCCTGTTCGCGGCTGCGGCGGCAGGCGTTCCGGCCATCGACACCGTCTTCACCGACTTCAAGGACATGGTTGGCCTTGAGCGCGAGTCGCTGAACGCCGAACGGATTGGCTTTACCACCAAGGCCGCCATTCACCCGGCCCAGGTCGAAGTCATCAACCGTGCCTTCACGCCGGACGAGGCCGCCATTGCCTGGGCGAAGAAGGTGGTCGCCGCCTTCCAGTCGTCGGCGCAAGTCGGCGTTATTGGCATCGAGGGAAAAATGATCGACCGGCCGCATTTGCGAGCCGCCGAACGCGTCTTGGATCGCGCAGGGCTGGCACGATGAATGAAGTCGTCGATAGCAAACCACGCCAGCAACTGCTGACCTGGCAACGCGCCGGCCGTCGCATCGTTCACGAAGCCGATACCAAAGCCCTGCTCGCCGCGGCCGGCATCGCAGTACCGAGCCAGGATCGCAAAAGCGGCCCCTTCGCGGTCAAACTCAACTCAGATCGCTTTCCGCATAAGACCGAGCACGGTCTGGTGAAGCTCAACGTCGCGGCGTCCGATCTGGACGCAACCATCGCCAAGCTGCAGGCGGCCGATCCGGCCGGACAGATTCTGGTCGAACAGATGATCGACGGCGGGGTCGCCGAATGGATCGTCGGCTGCAAGCACGATCAGACGTTCGGCCCGATTGTACTCGCCGGTCCCGGCGGTATCCTGGTTGAGCTGCTGGATCAGGTGCAAATCCGGCTGGTGCCAACCCAGCCTGCCATCGTCACGGCGATGCTGCGGAAGGGCCTCGGCGCCAAGGTACTGAGCGGCCTGCGCGGCAAGCCCGCCGCCGACGAGGCTGCGCTTTGTGAAATCATCGTGCGGCTGTCGCAATTCTTTGCCGAGCACGCCGACCTGATCGAAGAGATCGAGGTCAATCCAGTCATCGTCCGCAAGCGCGGTGACGGCGGGGTGGCAGCCGATGCGCTTCTCGTTCTCAAGCAACCGAACTAACCCGCAAGCGAGGCGTCGCCGTGAAAACAGATTATGAATTCCTGCTCGTCGAGCCGCGCCCGTCGGGACTTACCGTCTGTACCCTCAATCGTCCGCAGTCGCTGAATGCCTTCAATACCAAGATGGCGTTGGAAATCACCGACTTCTTCACCAAAGCCGGCACCGAGGATTCCGGCGTTCGCGCTATCGTGCTGACCGGCGCCGGCGATCGCGCCTTTTGCGTTGGCGCCGATCTGAAAGAGCGCAACAATATGAGCGAGGACGCGTGGTCGAAACAACAC
>JAQSCR010000222.1 GCA_029945495.1 Pseudolabrys sp.
CCGAGCTTGTTGTCCTGGCGCAGTTGCACGACCGCATAGGGCTTCACATCCGGCGCGCGCGGATTGGTCAGACCGAACGGCTTCATCGGCCCGTGCCGCAGCGTTTCGCGGCCGCGCTCCGCCATCACTTCGATTGGCAGGCAGCCGTCGAAATAGGGCGTCGAAGATTCCCAGTCCTTGAAGTCGGTTTTGTCGCCGGCGATGAGGCTGTCGACAAATGCATCATATTGCTCGCGCGACATCGGGCAGTTGATGTAGTCGGCGCCGGTGCCGCCGGGCCCGAGCTTGTCGTAACGCGACTGGAACCAGGCCTGCTCCATATCGATAGAGTCGCGATGCACGATCGGCGCGATGGCGTCGAAAAAAGCCAACGCGGTCTCGCCAGTGCGTTGTGCAATCGAGGCGGCCAGATCCGGCGAGGTCAGCGGGCCGGTGGCGATGATGACGCTGTCCCAGTCGTCCGGCGGCACCGCGACTTCGCCGCGTTCCAGCGTAATCAGCGGCTGCGCCGACAGAGCGGCGGTGACGGCTGCCGAGAAGCCGTCGCGGTCGACGGCCAGCGCGCCGCCGGCGGGAACCTGATTGGCGTCGGCCGCCTGCATGACCAGGGAGCCGAGCCGGCGCATTTCCTCGTGCAGCAGGCCGACGGCGTTATGGTCCTTGTCGTCGGAGCGGAATGAGTTGGAACAGACAAGTTCCGCGTAGCTGTCGGTCTTGTGGGCCGCGGTCTCGCGCAGCGGGCGCATCTCGTGCAGCACCACCGGGATACCAGCCTGCGCCAGTTGCCAGGCGGCTTCGGAACCGGCGAGCCCGCCGCCGACAATGTGGACAGGTTGAATGGTCATGGACTGTTCATTAGGCTGTCGGGCAGCGGGCGGCAATGGTGGTGTAGAGTATGCGGAAGGCGTTCGGGCTTGCAGTCGTTGCGGCTGCTTTTCTGGCGGTAGCTACGGTGTCCCCGGCCGCCGCCGACATGGCGTCGGTTGTCGCCGCAACCTATAGCGATTTGTCAGTGTCGGCGCCGACGCCCGGCAGCGTGGCCATATGTCATGGTTTTGGTTGCAAATATCGCGACGAACTTGGGCTGACTCCGCAAGACTGGAAAACGCTGACCGCCATGCTCGCGGCCGGCAAGGCCAATGCCGCAGCCGAGCGCAAGGCCGTCGGTACCGCGGGGGCCTGGTTTGACCGGCGCTTCGGGGCGGTTGCCGGCACGACCGGCCACGTCGCCCGCGCCAACCGATCTTACATGTTCGACAAGCGGCAAATGGACTGCATCGATTCCAGTCGGAATACCACCAGTCTGTTGCTGGTGCTCGAGCAGCTCAAGCTTTTGCGGTACCACGAGGTGGCCGAGCCGGTCGCCCGTGGCTACCTCATCGACGGCCGGCCGCCACATGTCACGGCCGTGCTAGTCGAGAAGGCGACCGGCACCGAGTGGTCCGTGGACTCGTGGACCCGCGGCTATGGCCAGGCGCCCGAGATCATGCAGCTGGCGCGGTGGAAGACCCTCGATTAGCCCGAACTGGTGCTGCCGGAATCAAAACGCCCGCGAAGCGCGGGCGTTCGAATGAGGCGGCTTCTCGCGAAGTCGTGTCTTAGGCCGGGTGGGAAGCCTGCCAGGCAACCGCCTGAATATCCGAGCGGTTGATGCCGATGTCGGCAAGCTCACGATCGCCCAGACGGGACAATTCGTTCAGGCTGCGGTTGTACTGCTTCCACTGGTGGATGAAGCGGATGAGGGAGGCGAACATGGTAGTCCTCTTTCTTTCAGAACCGGCACTGTGCCGGTGAATCGTGTTGAGTGGAAAATAGCCATATCCGGCCGCTTTTAAAGGCATTTTGCTGCGCTGCAGCTAGGTAAAAAACGCATAGCTTAACAAGCTGATTTTTAAGGAAAAACTAGAAAATAAGTGACTTTTTAACGTCGTAAAAGCTGCCGCTTTTATGGCAGTGCACAATAAATGGTCTTCGGGGCCGATTTTGGGGTATTCGCGTAAACTACGCCGGCCTGGAGACGAAGCCGCCCCGTGAATTTGCATATGTCCGGCGGCTTCGTTCCGGCGGGGCCGTTGCCGAAGGAAATGCAGCCCATTACCACTGATAGGGCCGGCCAGCGTGTCTGGCATGGACCCGGCGACGTAATCGATATTGAAAGACATTGCAGTTCATGGGGCCGCAGTCGCCAGGAGCGCCATCAGGGATCGACCGCCGCCTTGTCGTATCGGCGCTCGGCGTCGGCCAGATTCTGGCGTGGGGCACGTCGTTTTATTTTCCGGCGGTCTTTGCCGCCGCCATTGTCTCCGATACCAGCTGGTCGCTCGGCCTCGTTGTCGGCGGCACGTCGATCGGTCTGTTGGTCGGCGGGCTGATCTCGCCGCAGGTCGGCGCCATCATCGACCGCCACGGCGGCCGGCCCATTCTGATGGCAAGTTCGCTGTTCTTTGCCGCCGGCCTCGTCGGCGTCGCCCTGGCGCCGAACTTGCCGATCTATCTGCTGGCATGGGTGCTGATTGGCATCGGCATGGGCACAGGGACTTACGACGCGGTATTCGCCACGCTCGGCCGCATTTACGGCAGCGATGCGCGCGGGCCGATCACCAACCTGACGCTGTTCGGTGGTTTCGCCAGCACGATCTGCTGGCCGCTGAGTGCGTTCATGATCGACCATGCCGGCTGGCGCGCGGCCTGCCTGATCTACGCCGCCTTGCATCTGTGCCTCGTGCTGCCGCTGCAAATGGCGGTCGTGCGGCGCGCCGCGTCGCCGCTGGCGACAAAGGAGGAGGGCGCGCAGGTTGCGTCCCCGTCCGATGCGACGTCGGCCGACCGGGAGGGCGTGATCTTCCTGCTGGTGGCGCTGGTTTTGTCGCTGACGGCCGGCATCGGCGCCATCGTCCTTGTGAATTTCATGATCTTCCTGCAGGCGACCGGCGTCGACTACGCCGTCGCGGTCAGTCTCGGTACGTTGTTCGGGCCGGCGCAGGTCGGCGCACGCATGGTCGAAAGCCTGTTCGGTCAGCGTTATCA
>JAQSCR010000223.1 GCA_029945495.1 Pseudolabrys sp.
CGAAGACGAGCCGCTGATGGACACGCCGCAGGAAGCGGTCGATGTCGCACCGCCGCCGCCGTCGGCGGAATCCGAGCTCGCGGATCCTGCGATCGAGTCCTTCGAAGACGACAACCCCTTCACGCCCGACGCGTTGCCGGTCGACCCGGTGCCGGCAGTCGCTGCGGTGCCCGGCGTCAAGATCATTCCGCGCAAGGCGGGCGGGCTCACCCAGGGCAAGCGCGCCGCCAAGGCCGGCCAGCGCGAACTCGACCTCGGCTCACGTGAATACCGCCTGCCGCCACTCGACATCCTGTCGCTGCCCTCGCGCGTCAATACCCAGCCCAAGATCGACGAGGAGGCGCTGGAACAGAATGCCCGCCTGCTCGAGACCGTGCTCGACGATTTCGGCGTCAAGGGTCAGATCGTGAAGGTGCGGCCGGGGCCCGTCGTGACGCTCTACGAGCTTGAGCCGGCCCCGGGCACCAAGTCGAGCCGCGTCATCGGTCTCGCCGACGACATCGCCCGCTCGATGAGCGCGGTGTCGGCCCGTGTCGCCACCGTGCCGGGGCGCAACGCGATCGGCATCGAGCTACCGAATGCCAAGCGCGAGACAGTGTTCCTGCGCGAACTGCTGTCGACCCGCCACTACGAGGACAACCGCCTCGGCCTGCCGCTGGCGCTGGGCAAGGACATCGGTGGCGATCCCGTCATCGCCGATCTCGCGCGCATGCCGCATCTGCTGATCGGCGGCACCACCGGCTCGGGCAAGTCGGTGGCGGTCAACACCATGATCCTGTCGCTGCTCTACCGGCTGACGCCGGAGAAGTGCCGCTTCATCATGATCGATCCCAAGATGCTGGAACTCAGTGTCTACCAGGACATTCCGCATCTCCTGACGCCCGTCGTCACCGAGCCGCGCAAGGCGATCGTGGCGCTGAAGTGGGTGGTACGCGAGATGGAAGACCGCTATCGAGCCATGAGCGCGGTCGGTGTTCGCAACATCGCGGGCTACAACGAGAAGCTGATCGAGACGGCGCGCAAGGGCACTTCGCTCACGCGCAAGGTGCAGACCGGCATCGATCCCGAGACGCGCAAGCCGACCTTCGAAGACGAAGAGATGGACCTTACGCCGCTGCCCTTCATCGTCGTCATCGTCGACGAAATGGCCGACCTGATGCTGGTCGCGGGCAAGGAGATCGAGGCGACCGTGCAGCGCCTGGCGCAGATGGCGCGCGCCGCCGGCATCCATGTCGTGATGGCGACGCAACGTCCCTCGGTCGATGTCATCACCGGCACCATCAAGGCGAATTTCCCGACCCGCATCTCCTTCCAGGTGACGTCGAAGATCGACAGCCGCACCATCCTGGGCGAGCAGGGTGGCGAGCAACTGCTGGGCCAGGGCGACATGCTGTACATGGCGGGCGGTGGCAAGATCGCGCGCGTGCATGGGCCGTTCGTGTCGGACGGCGAAGTCGAGGAGGTGGTGCGTCATCTCCGTGCCCAGGGGGCGCCGGCCTACATCGAATCGGTCACCGACGATCCCGATGCCGACGCCGAGGGCCTGGGCCTGCCGGGTGGCGGCGAGGAAGGCGAGAGCGACCAGCTCTATGACCAGGCGATCGCCCTGGTGGCGCGCGAGCGCAAGTGCAGCACAAGCTTCATCCAGCGCTACCTGCAGATCGGCTACAACCGCGCCGCCCGCATCGTCGAGCGCATGGAGCGTGAAGGTGTCGTCAGCTCCGCCAACCACGTCGGCAAACGCGAGGTTCTGGCGCGCGACATAGATGAGCGCGAACGATGACGGCGCGGATGCCCTTTCATCCATTTCGGACGGCATCTGCGGCCTGATGCAAATACCAAACATGGCGTGAGGCCGGCGGTTGCGGGCAGGCCGGAATCCATTACTTTCAGGCGGGACCGCGGGAGAGCGCCGCAGGACTGGGGACGATGACCGACCACATTGAGCCGGCAAACCTACCAACAGCGGGAGCGCAGCGCCGACGCCGTATTCCGCTGGTCTGGATCATCCCGATTCTCACGGGCCTGATTGCCGCCTGGCTGGCTTGGGACACGTTTTCCCAGCGCGGCCCGACCATCACCATCGCCTTCGATTCCGCAGCCGGCCTGACGGCCGGCCAATCCCAGCTCAAGTACCGGAACGTCGTGATGGGAACGGTGAAGACCATCGCCATCGCGCCGGATCTTTCCCATGTGATCGTGACGGTCGAGACCGTGCGCGAGGCCGAGGCCCTGCTGACCGACCATACAATCTTCTGGGTGGTCAAGCCCCAGCTGTTCGCCGGCAACGTCACCGGCCTCGATACGCTGCTGTCCGGCTCCTATATCGGCATGCGGCCGACGAAAGAGAAAGGCGCGTCGCAGCGCAACTTCACCGGTCAGCGGGATCCACCTGTCCTCCAGGCTTCCGCCAAGGGCACTACCTATCGGCTGAACAGCAAGCAGTTGGGTTCGATCAGCCTGGGCTCGCCGGTCTACTTTCGCGATCTCGAAGTCGGCACCGTTCTCGGCTGGGACGTCGGCGATCTCGCCAGCAACGTCACCATCCACACCTTCGTGCGCGAGCCCTACGACAAGTATGTGCACGAGGACACGCTGTTCTGGAACGCCTCGGGCATCTCGATCAAGCTCACGTCGGGCGGCGTCGATGTGCAACTCGAGTCGCTGCGGGCGGTGTTGTTGGGGGGCATCGCCTTCGATACGGCAACGTATCCCAAATCTCCTGTCGCACCCTCGCACTTCCATTTCCCGCTCTATGCCGGCCGGGACGTGGCGAAATCGGCAGGATTCGGCCGTCAGTTGCAACTCGTGTCGAATTTTTCCGGATCCGTCGCCGGTCTCTCCGTCGGCGCCGACGTGACGCTTTATGGTCTCAAGGTGGGCGAAGTCACCGACGTGTCGCTTGTCTACCAGCCGAAGCTGGACCGGATCGTGGCGCCGGTACACTACCGGATCGAAGCGGACCGCATCACGGGTATTTCGGTCGCCCAAGGGCTC
>JAQSCR010000224.1 GCA_029945495.1 Pseudolabrys sp.
TCTGGCGCATGCGCTGAAGACACCATTGTCGGTGATGGTCAACGAGGCCAGTGCGCGCGGCGACGACCCGTTGGCGCTGAAGGTTATGGAGCAGGCCGCCATCATGCGCGATCAGGTCACGCGTCATCTCGAGCGGGCGCGGCTGGCGGCGCGCCTGACGGTGATCGGCACCGTGACCGATGTGACGCCGGTGGTGACTGCGCTGGCGCGCACCATGGAGAAGATCCATCGCGACCGCGCCATTACCATCGAAGTGCGGGCCGACGACGCGCTGCGCTTCCGCGGCGAGCGCGCCGACCTCGAAGAGATGATCGGCAATCTCGTCGACAACGCCTGCAAGTGGGCGGCGTCGCGCGTGACGATCGAGGTGCTGCGCGAGCGGCGCGATGCCGCCAGCCAGGACCATGTGCTGCGGATCATGGTCGACGACGATGGCCGCGGCCTGTCCGCCTCGGAACGCGAACAGGCCGGCCGGCGCGGCCGCAGGCTCGACGAAACCAAGCCCGGCTCGGGCCTGGGGTTATCGATCGTGGTCGAACTTGCCGGCCTCTACGGCGGCGAGTTGAAGCTCGGCACCGCCCCGCTGGGCGGCCTGCGCGCGGAACTGGTGCTGCCGGCGGGGTGAGGGGGCGGCTTGGCCTCTTGCCGGACTTTTGCCCTAATCCTCCCGTCTCGATAGAGTTCCTTTTCCGCCCAATGGCGGGTTCGTTCGTTCACCGTGTCGATTTCCGGGGGTTGAAATGTCCGCATCCAAATTCGTCGCCATCGCCGTGATGGGCCTGTCGCTGGGCGCTTGCGCCGGCAGCCCGGACGGTTCGGGACCGGGCCCGCGCGAGAACACCGGCACCTTGTTAGGGGCCGGCACCGGCGCTCTCCTCGGCGCGGCGGTCGCGGGCGGCGGCACCGGCGACCGGCTGGCCGGCGCGGCCGTCGGCGGCCTGCTGGGCGGCCTGATCGGCAACCGGATCGGCGCGTCGCTCGACGACGAGGACAAGCAGCGGGCTTATGCGGCGCAGATGGACGCGCTCGAGCGCGGTCCGTCCGGCGCCCCGGTTTCTTGGAAGAACCCGGATTCCGGCCGCTATGGCACCATCGTGCCGGGCCCGGCCTATGCCCAATCGGGCCACAACTGCCGCTCCTTCACCCACACGATCTATATCGATGGCCGGCCGCAGACCGCGCGCGGCACTGCCTGCCGCAATCCCGACGGTACCTGGACGCCGCTGAGCTAATTCCGTTCGGCATGCTTAATAAGTTCTTAAGTCGGTCCGCGCTATCAATTCCCGTGTAAATTCAAACACGGGTAGAGCCGGCGATGGCGGGCGCCGACACGATTGAACGGCTTCAACTGTTCTTGGGCGAGCTTTCGCCGCAAGCGCGGGGGATGCTGATTGCCGAGTTCGAACGCAGCCTGCTGCGCGGCGACGACCTGAGCGGCGCCGATCTGGTGCTGCAGGAATTGCGCCGTCTCGCCCGCGACCAGCGCGAGGGCGCGCCCCGCATCGGCCATAGCGCCCGACTGTTCTTCAAACCACTTGAGCCGTTTCTGGTCGATGATCTCGGCCAGCACCGCCATCTCGGCCGCATCTCGCGCTCGTCGCTTGAGACACTATGGACCTGGATCGGCCGCGACGTCCTTCCCGACGACGCCAAAGCGGTCGATGACATCGTCAACGCGGCGATGCTCGCCGGCGACGAGGCCAAGGCGAAATATTTCGTGCGCGCCTTTCAGGACCGTGTCGCCGTGGTGTTGACCGATCAACTGCGCCTCGCCGAGTTTGACGACAAGGCCCGTCGGCGTCTGCTGGCGCAGATCGGCACCCAGCGTGCCGGCGAGGACATCGCGACCTTGAAATGCGTGCTCAATGCGCGCGACGGCCTGAGTGCGATGGCCGCCAACCTGCCATTGCAGGTCGGCAATCTCGCCGCCAAGCAACTGGACAACTGCAAGGCGCTGATCGAGAAAACCTCACCGCTGACCAGCGACGTGTTTCTCTATTCCTTGCTGACGGTGATGAGCCGGCTGTCGGCGCCGTGGCAATTGATCCGCCTCGGCGTTAAGGCGGCCGGCAGCGACACCGCCGCGCGCGTTGCCGAAACGCCCTATGGCGTGGCGGTGACCATCGTGCTGTCCGAGCTCGAGCGTCAGGTCGCCGAATTGCGCGACGACCTGCGCAGTGGCCGCGGCGTGGCGGTCGGCGCGCTGCTCAAGACCATCCACGACGCCGCGCGCGGTCTGCGCACCGAACTCAATATGCCGATGGACTCAAGCTGGGGCCGCGCGCTGTCCGGGCTGCGCAGCCAGATCGGCGACATGTTGCGCCTTGAGATCGACTCGATGCCCGGGCGGGTGCGGCGGCTGGTGAAGCCGCGCGCCGCCGGCGAAATCCGCCCGAACAGCACGCTCGATCCGGTCGAGGTGGCCGAGACCGAGTCGCTGGTCCCCTTCGTCGGCACCTGCCGCCATTTCGCCGGCGAATTGGCCATCAACGAGATGACCCAGCGGACCTTCTCCGAGCTGCAGCAATATCTCGACAACGCCACGCGCGGGCTGCTGGAGGCCTTGCGCCATACCGGGCCGAACGAGCGCAGTTTCCGCCAGTCGCAGGTCGATACGGCGGTGCGGCTATGCGCCACGGTGTTCGGGCGCGACTATGCCGTCCAGCTCGGCAAAGCTGCAGGACTGGCCGCCGGCGGCGATCGCAAGGCAGCGCGCGGTTGACCCCCGGCCGAAAGGCCGATTTCCTCTTCGATTCGAGCCATTTGATCTTGCGCATTGCCGCCATGATTGCGGCTGATGTATCCCCACGCTGGCTGTTGTCTCCCCGGCCGGTAAAGTGGATACATTCGCCTTATGACCCTCTGGTTCGTGTTTGCGCTGATGACGGCGGCGGCGATCATGGCCCTGCGCCACTAGAGTCGCGCCGCGCCGTCAGGATGTAGGAGCCCTA
>JAQSCR010000225.1 GCA_029945495.1 Pseudolabrys sp.
TCGGGAATCCAGTTTCGCCCAACAATCGCAAAATCTGCCAAAGTAGTGCTAGGCTATGTGAACAGATTTCGAGTGCTGTGAATCATGCCCGCATTTGACCATTCGAACACGCCACCCGAAGCTACCAAAGAGCTTGTTGATGGCATCAACGCCATCATAGTCGGCTTGAGGGCTATGAAAATCGATTCAATCCAAATGGCGGGCCCTAAATCTGGCTCTTGGTACCGCAATCTCATTCAAGTGTATGTCCAAGCGCACTTACGCCGCGTTCTCACTTTCATAGACGCCGGTCACGCTGAACTCAAGGCGGGCAGATCATTGGTGACCGAGATGTGCTCCCGCAGCATCTATGAAAGCGTGGCTTGCTTCTGCGATTTCGTCAACAACTTGTGCCCGTTGTTGGACGCAGACGACGTGGCAAGAATCGACGAATTCATCCGGACGCGAACCTTCGCAACTCCCGTTCCTGAATTTCTTGCGGAGGACAAGTCTGTCAGCGCCACCAACATCATTACGCAACTGGAAAAGCTCGCAAAGGTGCAGCCGGATACGATGTCCGCATACACCAACTTATCGGATATCGTTCATCCGAACGCGCTAGGCACCGTCATTTATTTCTCCGTTCTCGACGACGACGGGCTTATTCGCTTTCCTGAAGTCACGACCAGCGCAGAACGTGCTCGCGATATGCTCTTTACCGCCGCAATCATGCTTCTTCATTTTCAACTGGCCTTGGAAACACTCACACCACGCTTGGAAAAGCTTTCCAACCCTGCGGCCGACGAAGCCCCCTCGAATGCCTGATCACGCACGTCTAACCCCCAAGGGTGGGTTAGCGCCGAAGGCGCCTAACCCACCGTTTCGTTCTTGCCTGCGTGGTGGGGTACGGCGCGTCGCGCCTAACTCACCCTACAAGCTACTCACCTAATCTGTCCTCACCCCTTCTTCATCTCCACCCTGATCCCGTGGATCGTTTTCGGCGAGGCGTTGAGCACGCGGCCGAGCGGCTGCGGCGCCATGTGCACGACGAAACAACCCTTGCCGTCCCATTTCTCCAGCGCCTGCATGACGTCGCGGTTCGGCGGCAGTTGCGTGCCGTCCGGCGCAATGTCGTGCACCGGCCCGGCGATGGAATCGAACACAAACACCGACGGCCAGCGATGATGGTGGATTGGCTCTTCGTCGTTCGGCTCCAGCGTCACCTCGATCACGCGCAAGGCATCGTTCTCGAACAAGACCTTATGATGTTTCGGCGCCGCTAGCGCGGCGTCAAAGGCCGGGTCCCAGGTGGATGGATCGGACTTGGATGGATCGGAATTGGCCGCATTCCCGCTCATGTTTCGCTCCTTGCGATGCCAAAACGCCTCGCTCCTCAGGCTTCGATCCTATCACGAAGCCCCGCTTGAAAACCACGCCCAAGGCCGCGCCCGCGAGCTATGAGGAAGCGTAGCCCGGGTGAAGCGTAGCGAAATCCGGGATTGCCCCTCGGTGGAGCGCGGTCCCCGCATTGCGCTTCGCTCCATGCGGGCTACGGACCTTGTTCCCCGGATGCGGCGCAGCACGAAGTGATGCGGCGCTGATCCGGGGTCCAGCTTTCGTGTCATCGAAGCGAACTTAAGAAAGCTGGGTCCCGGTTCTGCAGCGCACCGTTTCACGCTGCGCTGCGCCCGGGACACCAAGAACATCAGCCAATCGCAAACCGCACCCTTAAACTTTTACCTATTCCCCTCCCGGCCTATGAACAATTTTATGCAAGCATGCTGGCGAGCCGGAATTCGCGGCTCGTGCGACATCGCGCGCGGCGGCGCGGCCAAACTCTCCGCTGGTTGCGCGCGATCCGTAGGCCGGGAGTGCCTGCCATGTTTGTCCGCCCGATCGTCCTCGCCGTGCTGATCTGTCTGCTTGCACCGCTTCCAGCGGCCGCCGGCGAGCCCGTGGTGAAAGGCACGTTTCACACCATTCTCATGCTCGGCGACAGCTGCATCACCGCGCCGCAAACCGCCGAGCCCTATCTGCGTCCCGGCAAGCGCCTGGAATTGCGCCCGTGCCGCAACAGCGCCGAGCAGCAGTTCGAATGGAACGTCATCACTTTCGAGATCAAGTTTCAGGGCCTCTGCGTCGACGCCTTGCGCGTCGGCACCGGTCCGTCGCAGCCCGGCGATCCGATCGGCCTGTGGCATTGCCAGAACAACGGCCATCAGCAGTGGTATCCCGATAACAAGAACAGGAATTGGCTGGACGCCTTCAACATCGTCGGCGGCAGCCCGAGCAGCACGCTGTGCCTGACCGCCGATAATGGCAACGGCGAAGACACCGGCAAGGGCGAAGACGGCGCGCCGATCGCGATGCGGACGTGCAGCAACGACGACAACCAGTGGTTCCGGCTGCGCGAGTGGCCGCCGCTCAAGGCTTCGCCGGTGTCGCAGCGCGACGGTCTGATATCCCTGGTGGCGGCGACCGCGGCGACCGTGGCCCGCAACAGGCGGCTCGGCCTTTCCGAAGCCACCAATCGCTGAAGCAGGCGAGCGCCGCGCGGCCGTTTCTTGCGGCTTTCTTCCCGCACTGCAACACGGCGCCGCCGGTATGGGCCGGCGAAAACCGTTGCGCCCGCATCTGCAATTGAACATCATATGCAAATCGAACGATGTAACGGACGCCGCCTCGCCGCGGCGATCCATCGCAGGCGCGGAGGCCAACTCCGCCGACAGGGAAACAAAAGGCCAGCCGCATGACCACCGGAATTCGCGCGCAGATCGCCCTGCTGTTCTACTCGACCTTCAACATTGTCGTGTTCACCGCCGCGGTCTATGCTACGTTGCTGTTCCCGCCGCTGACGGCGCATGCCGGCTTCTGGCTCGCCGCGATCATGGCGGTCAGCCTGCTCGTCAGCGCGCCGGTCGCCTGGTGCCTCGGCGCCTGCCTGCCGCGCGAATGGCACGA
>JAQSCR010000226.1 GCA_029945495.1 Pseudolabrys sp.
TCCGGACTTCATGTCGGCGGCCGGTTGGGACACGATGCACGCCATCTTCGACACCGTGAAGAAGCTCAACGGCAATGTCGCGGACGGGGCCAAGGTGATCGACGCGATGAAGGGCTGGTCGACCAACGGTCCGCGCGGCCCGGTCTCGATCGATCCCGCGACCCGCGATATCGTGCAGGACGAACACGCCATGGAAGTCATCCGCAAGCCGGACGGCAAGCTCGGCGTCAAGGTTCTCGGCACTACCAAGGCGGTCAAGGACGAGTGCAAGGTGCTGAAAATCGGCCGCTGCGGCACGTGATCGCTTAAGTCAGAATTGACACCAAATGGCGCCGCCGCGCATAAAGGCGCGGCGGCGTTTTCATTAGATATGGGGTGGGGTTGGTGCCGCATTTTGCCATCATAGCCGTCAGCATCCTGTTCGACGGGCTGGCCTATGCCATGTTCCTGTTCATCACGTCCGTCGGTCTGTCGGTGACGATGGGGCTGATGGGTTTCGTGAACCTGGCGCACGGCGCTTTCGCTATGGCCGGCGGCTACATCGTCGTGACGCTGACGCGCACGCTCGGGATCGGCTTCGTGCCGTCGCTGGCGATCGCCGCTGTGCTGGTAGGCGCGGCCAGCGTCGTGTTCGAGCGCGGGCTTTATCGGCGGCTGTATAAGGCGACCGATCTGGAGCAGGTGCTGCTCACTATCGGCCTCGCCTTCATGGCGATCGCCACCGCCACTTATTTCTACGGGCCGATCCCGAAATCGGTGCCGCTGCCGCTCTGGCTGCAGGGCGACATCAATCTCGGCTTCCGGTCGTTCCCGAGCTATCGCGCCTTCCTGGTCGCGATCGGCGTCGTGCTGATCTCGGTGCTCTGGTACGCCTTCGAGAGAACCAATATCGGCGCGAAAATTCGTGCCGCGGTTGACAACCGCCGCATGGCGGAATCGGTCGGCATCAATGTCGATCTGTTGTTCACGCTGATTTTCGCGGTCGGTTCCGGCTTGGCCGCGCTGGGCGGCGGCCTGGCGATCCAGTTGTTCGGCCTGTCGCCCAGTTTCGCCGTGCTCTATCTGGTGCTGTTTCTGATCGTGGTCGCGGTCGGCGGGCTCGGCAGCCTGAAGGGCACGCTGCTGGCCGCGCTGGTGGTCGGCATCATCGATACCGCCGGCAAATATCTCTACGCCGATGCCGGCGGCTTCTTCATCTACGCCATCACCGTTATCGTTCTCCTGATCAAGCCGGCGGGGTTCTATGGCCGCGAATGATCCCACCGGCACCGCCGTGACGCGCAAGCGCGACGCCGCCGCCACCGCCGCGCGCGATCGCGCCGCCGAATATCTGGTCAGCCGTCATTATTTCCGCTGGGCGGAAGTGCTGCCGTGGCTCGCATGCATCGCGGTCTATTTCCTGTTTCCCGATCGCCTTACGTTCGGCAGCCAGGTTCTGATCATGGCGTTGTTCGCGCTGTCGCTCGATTTGATACTCGGCTACGCCGGCATCGTCACGCTCGGCCATGCCGCGTTCTTCGGCATCGGCGCCTATACGGTCGGCCTTGGCGCGGCGCGCTTGGGCTGGACCGAGCCGATCAGCGGACTGTTTGCCGCCTTTATCGTCGCTGCGATCATGGGTTTCGTCACCGGCTGGTTCTTGCTGCGCTATCGCGGGCTGACGCTGCTGATGCTGACGCTGGCGACCGCGATCATGATGCAGGAGGCCGGCAATCTGCGCTCCGATCTGTCGGGCGGCTATGACGGCCTGCCGGGCCTGACGTTCGACCCGCTGCTCGGCCGCTTCGATTACGATCTCTACGGCCACACCGTTTATCTCTATGCGCTCGCCGTGCTGGCGGTGGTGTTCTATTTCGTCCGCCGCATCGTCTATTCGCCGTTCGGACAGGCGCTGACCGGCATCCGCGAGAATGTGCGGCGCATGCATGCCATCGGCTCGCCGGTGCATTGGCGTCTGGTCACGGTTTATACGATCGCCGCCGGCATTGCCGGCGTCGCCGGCGCGCTGTTCACGCAGACCAACGCCTACGTCACGCTGACCGTGTTCGACTTCGAAAACTCGGCCAAGGTGATGGTGATGCTGATCCTCGGCGGCACCGGCCGGTTGTACGGCGCGTTCCTCGGCGCCGCCGTCTACATGGTGCTGGAGGATTACTTCTCGAAGCTGTCGCCGACCTTCTGGCAGTTCGGCATCGGTCTGTTGCTGGTGCTGGCGGTGCTGTTTGCCCGCCGCGGCGTGCTCGGCCTGTTCGAGCAGGCCGGCGCCCATTTCGGCAAAGGCAAAAAGGACGGGGGGAAAAAGTCGTGACCGCCGCGCTGCAAGTCCAGGGTCTCAACCGCAGCTTTGGCGCGCTCAACGTCACGCGCGACGTCAATCTGACGCTCGAGCGCGGCGCGCGTTGCGCGCTGATCGGGCCGAACGGCGCCGGCAAGACCACGCTGATCAATCTGATCACCGGCGTGCTCAAGCCGTCCTCCGGCACGGTGATGCTCAACGGCGAGGACATCACCGCTTCGTCGCAGGCGGTGCGGGCGCGGCGCGGGCTGGCGCGCACGTTCCAGATCAACCAGCTGTTCCGCGGCCTGTCGGTGCTCGAAAACATCTGCATGGCGATCGGCGAGCGCGACGGCGAGAACAGCAATATGTGGCGCTCGGCCGGCGCCAAGCGTTCGGTGATCGACGAAGCGCTCGATCATCTCGATTCGCTGCGGCTGGTCGACGACGCGCTGCGGCTGGTGTGCGAATTGCCCTATGGCCGCCAGCGGCTGGTGGAGATCGCCATCGCCTTGGCGCAACGGCCGCGCGTGCTGCTGCTCGACGAGCCGGCGGCCGGCGTGCCGTCGTCGGAGAGCCATCTCATTCTCGACGTCGTCGCCAATCTCGATCCCGACATCGCCGTGCTGATCATCGAGCACGA
>JAQSCR010000227.1 GCA_029945495.1 Pseudolabrys sp.
GCCCTGCGGCCCCTCGACCCTCCTCCTCCAGGGGAGGGTAAGAAGCCATGACCCTCTCTCTCACCTGGCGGGCGGCGATCGTGTCGATCGCTTTCCTCGCCGCTTTCATTCTCGTGTGGCATCTCGCGACGCGCGGCACGAGCGCTGTCGCGACGATGGATCCCGAATACGCCAAGCTGATGGGCGCGACGGCGACGCAGGGCAAATCGGCGATGCCGGGTCCGCTCGACGTCGGCAAGAAACTGTGGGAGCAGCTCAGCAATCCGTTCTACGATAAGCGACCTAACGACAAGGGCCTCGGCATTCAGCTCGGTTATTCGATCGCCCGGGTGCTGATCGGTTACCTGCTGGCAGTCGTGGTCGCTATCCCGATTGGCTTCCTGATCGGCATGTCGCCATTGATGAACAAGGCGCTCGATCCTTTCATCCAAGTGCTCAAACCGATTTCGCCGCTCGCCTGGATGCCGCTCGCGCTCTACACCATCAAGGATTCAAGCCTATCGGCGATCTTCGTCATTTTCATCTGTTCGCTGTGGCCGACGATGATCAATACCGCCTTCGGCGTGGCCGGCGTGCGCAAGGAATGGCTCAACGTCGCAAAGACGCTGGAGGTCGGCACGTTCCGCCAAGCCTTCACCGTGATCCTGCCGGCGGCGGCGCCGACCATTCTCACCGGCATGCGCATCTCCATCGGCATCGCCTGGCTGGTGATCGTCGCGGCCGAGATGCTGGTCGGCGGCACGGGCATCGGCTACTTCGTCTGGAACGAGTGGAACAACCTGTCGATCACCAGCGTGATCACGGCCATTCTGCTGATTGGCGTGGTCGGCATGCTGCTCGATCTCATGCTCGCGCGATTGACGCGGCTCATCACGTTTCCGGAGTGAGCATGTCCGACAAATTCATTTCCATCGAAGCGATCGCGCGGCGCTTTCCGGCGCCAGGCGGCGACACCACGATCTTCGAGAACCTGTGGTTGTCGGTGGCGCGCGGCGAATTCGTCTGCGTCATCGGCCATTCCGGCTGCGGCAAGACCACGGTGCTGAACATCCTCGCCGGCCTGGACGCACCGTCCGAAGGCACGGTGATCGTCGACGGCCAGGCGATCGAGGGCCCGAGCCTCGACCGCGCCGTCATCTTCCAGAGCCACGCGCTGCTGCCGTGGCGCACCGTCATCGGCAACGTTGCCTATGCAGTGTCGTCGCGGCACCGCAATTGGAATCCTGCGCAGGTGATCGCGCATGCGCAGAAGTTCATCGATATCGTCGGGCTGACCGGCGCCGAGCACAAGCGGCCGGCGGAGTTGTCGGGCGGCATGAAGCAGCGCGTTGGCATTGCCCGCGCGCTGTCGATCGAGCCGAAGATCATGCTTATGGACGAGCCGTTCTCGGCGCTCGACGCGCTGACGCGCGGCACGCTGCAGGACGAGGTGCGCCGCATCTGCCTGGAGACCGGGCAGACCGTGTTCATGATTACCCACGACGTCGACGAGGCTATCTACCTAGCCGACAAGGTGGTGCTGATGACCAACGGCCCGGGCGCGGTGATCGCCGAGATCGTGGAGAACCCGCTGCCGAAGCAGCGCGCTCGCAGTGACGTGCATAGGCATCCGCTTTATTACGCGGTGCGCAACCATATCATCGACTTCCTGGTCAGCCGCTCGCGCTGCTTCGACAAAGGCGTGGCGCACGATCCGCGCGCGGTGCCGGTGGTGCGGCCCGGCCTGCCGGACCCGGTGATAGCCAGTTCGGCGGAACAGCCCAATCTATCGATCCGCGGCCAGCACGCCGCGAGCCACTGAATTGTCTAAGCGAAAAGGAGCAAGACCATGACGCGCGCTGATCTCACCGAAAAGCTTCTCGACATCAAGCGCGAGAAGGGCTGGACCTGGAAATACATCTGCGAGCAGATCGGCGGCATGTCGCCGATCCTGGTGACCGGCGCGATCCTGGGCCAGCACAAGCTGACCAAGCCGCAGGCCGCCGCAGCAGCCAAGCTGTTCGGGCTCACGAAGAGCGAGCAGACCCTGATCAACGAAGTGCCGATGCGGGGCGCCGCCACGCCGATGCCGCCGACCGATCCGCTGATCTATCGCCTCTACGAACTGGTCCTGGTCAACGGCCCGGCCTTGAAGGTGCTGATCGAGGAGGAGTTCGGCGACGGCATCATGTCGGCGATCGATTTTGACATGGACATCACCCGCAAGGCCGATCCGAAGGGTGACCGCGTCCAACTCGGCATGACCGGCAAGTTCCTGCCGTTCAAATACTACGGCGCTACTGGCGACAGTCTCGCATATGGACTGAAGGAAGAGTGAGCTCGTTGTCGTAAGGCGTGCGGACGCGAATGAGTGTGCTGGAACACCAGTGCCGGTTCAGGCCGATGCTGCAGGGACGGCGATGTCGTTAACCGCAGCTTCGGCGCAAGAGGTGCGGGCATATTGTTCAAGGGTCGGCAACGACGATCGCGTGCCGCCTTTGCCCGACAGCCTCATTCCAGCGGCGCGGCGAATTTTCAACACGCCGACAGACCAATCAGATTCGTATGTGCAAGCCAGTACGTCGGCTCGTTACATCCACCGCGACGTCAGCAGCAAGGCTGGATCGGTGTGGGATGCTTCGCCGGGATGTCCCGGGCTTGAGACCGTTCTGCCGGTGATGTTGACCGAAGGCCACCACAAGCGCGGGATTTCACTCAAGCGCATCGGCGCGCTGACGGCGACGAATGCCGCGAATGCGATGGGGCTTTCCCATGCCAACAAAAACAGTGTAGGTGCACTTTGCACGTCACTTTCGGACATGCCCCCGACCTTGGACACAGGTCTCGCCATTTGGCGAGGACAAAAAACGCGACGGTGTTGAATTCTGGGGACAGCCGGTCGCGGAGTTTCTCTGCTTTATCCCCTCACTGTTTC
>JAQSCR010000228.1:0-2685 GCA_029945495.1 Pseudolabrys sp.
CGGCACCGTCATTCTGGATTCACGCACTGAGACGCCGCGCGCCGACAATTACGCCCAATCGGACTTCTTCAAAGTCCATCAGGGGATAAGCACCGCCGGCGCCTATGTCAGCACGCCGTGGCGGATGGCCGACGGCGAAGACGTCATCGCCATCAGCCGGCGCGTGTCCGACTCAAACGGCAACTTTATCGGCGTCGTGGCCGGCACACTGCGGCTGCGCTACTTCAAAAAGATGTTCGAACGATTGAAGGTCAATGGATATTCGGCGCTGGTGATGGTGCGCGAAGACGGCACCATTGTCATGCGCGCTCCGTACAAAGCCGAAATTGTCGGCTTAAACGTCAGCAAGACCGAGGTGTTTCGGCGAATTGCCGAAGCGCCCGACGGCACATTCGACATGGTCGCCGGTATCGACGGCGTTAAGCGCATGTACGTCTATCAACGGATCGGCGATCTGCCGCTGCTGGTGAGCTACGGTCAATCGCTCGACGTAATCTACGCGAATTGGCAGCGCGAAGCGGCGGTCATCGGCCTGCTCATGCTCGGGCTCTGCGCGACCAATGTCGCGCTCATTGTCTTCCTCGCCCGGACGCTCAGGCGGCGCGCCCAGGCCGAACATGACTACGCGGTGATGGCCACGACCGACTCGTTGACCGGGCTTTGTAACCGCCGGCGGTTTGACGACGCGGTCGGGCTGGAATGGCGGCGCGCACAGCGCCTGCAAAGCTCCGTCGGCATGCTGATGATCGACGCCGACCTGTTCAAGAAGTTCAACGACCAGTTCGGTCAGCAGGCCGGCGACGTCGCGCTCAAGGCCTTGGCCGACTGCATCGCGGGCGGCGTCCGGCGCGCCGGCGATCTGTGCGGCCGCTTCGGCGGCGAGGAATTCGCGGTGCTATTGCCCGACACCGACATCGAGCAGGCTATGGCCGTCGCCAAGGCCATTCAGGCGCGCGTCGCGTCGCTGCGCGATTTGCAGAACGGCCGTCCCGACTCGACGCCGACGCTCAGCATCGGCGTCGCCTGCATCGTGCCGCGCTCCGGTCTGGAGCCGCGCGACCTGATCCGCACCGCCGACGGCGCGCTGTACAAAGCGAAAGCCGCGGGCCGCAACCGCTGCATGGCGGTGGCGCCGCAGCGTCCGGTACAGGAACATCTGGCGGCCTGAGCGTGGCCTCAGCTCCGCTCGATGGCGCGCTCTAACTTGCGGCTGAGATACCAGGACAACCCGAGAAACACGATCAGCATCTCCACGCCGAGGCCGGAGGAGGCGTCGCTCATCAGCTTTTCCGACACCTGGCCGAAGGCATAGCCGGCCAGCACCACGGCGCTGCTCCACAGCCCTGCGGCGACGAAATTCAGCGCCAGGAACGTCGACCATGGCAGGTTCGACATGCCGTAGGCGATTGCCGCGAAGCCGCGAATGCCGTGCGGAAACCGGTGCACCATGATCATCCAGAAATAATGCTTGTCGGTCAGCCGTGCCGCGGTCTGCACCGTCGAGGCAAAGCGCGGAAACGCGGACAGCGCGCGGGCTCCGTAATTGCGGCCGATCCAGAAGCGGATCGCATCGCCGGTGAAACTGCCGGCCCAGCACACGACGATCAGCGTGCCGAGCGCGAAGGCGCCGGAATGCGCGGCGTAGCCGGAGAACAGCCCGAGCAGCAGGCTGTGCGAGGCCGCGTAGGCGAACATGAAGCTGTAGGCGGCATCGCCGTTCTGGCGAATGAGATCGAGGAATGACGCCAGATCGCCCGGAAACAGCACGCAATACCTGTGACGGTTCAGGCGTCGCCGGTGCGGTGACGCCGGCTAAGACGCTAGCACCGGGGCGGGCGCAGGCGATACCGCGCCTGCCTGCGTCGCCTCGACGCAGCGCAGGGAAATCGCGCGCGGCGGCGCGACTATCCGTTGGCGATCAGTGCGCCGGCGAACGGTTGAGCTGCCGCGCGACGACGTAGGCGACCGGGAGGGCGGCGATGAAGCCGCCGAGGGCCGCGTACGGAATGTAACTCATGGCGTGACCGGCGAACGACGGCACGGCCAGGACCACCATGATGGCGACCCCCGCAAATACCGTTCCCGCAATCGACCACAACATCATCGTCAGCCTGACCATGGCTCGCTCCCGTTTTTCTAAACCGGGCTGCATGTCCCGCCAGGCGGCGCTTTGGCGCATTGATCTGGCGCAAGGCCTGCGAAATTTAATGGGTCACGACCGCCGCTCGTCCGCCGGCGAACGCTCTACGCCTTGAAGCCGATGCGGAAGCCGCCCCAGTGCCGGCCGGATACCGTGATCGGCGCCGACACGTCCTTCATCAGCACCAACTCGCCGCCGCCCATGTCGCGCCGGTAGGTCTGCAGCAGGAACGGCCGCGTGCTAGCGCCGGCCGCCGCGATGCAAACCGGGATGCAAACTAGATTGCAAATCTTGGCTGAAATCGGGTGAGGTGAGGTCGAAGTGCCATTGGCCTTTTGACTTACCCCCCGAAATCCCTTACCCGCAGCCCCACCATGACCGCCGCGCCGAAGACCGCCCACCTGTTCGCCACCATGCTCGCCCGCGTCCATGCGGCCGCGGCCTCGGTGCTCGGACCCTCCGCCGATCTCAGCCGCATCGTCGTCGAGCCGCCGCGCGATCCGACCCATGGCGACATGGCCACCAACGCCGCCATGGTGCTGGCC
>JAQSCR010000228.1:2695-2904 GCA_029945495.1 Pseudolabrys sp.
GCGAATTGGCCGACAAGATCGCCGCCGCCTTGCAGGCCGACAGCCTGGTCGACAAGGTCGATGTCGCCGGTCCCGGCTTCATCAATCTGACGCTGAAAGTCCATGTCTGGGCCGACGCGCTGCGCGCTGTGCTGGAGCAGGGCAAGGAATACGGTCGCGGCACCATCGGCGCCGGCGAGAGGGTCAATGTCGAATATGTCTCGGCCAAT
>JAQSCR010000229.1 GCA_029945495.1 Pseudolabrys sp.
CATCGCGGCGGCCTCTTGAATGTCGGCTCGATGGCCGGCTTCCTGCCGGGTCCGGGCATGGCTGTGTATTACGCCACCAAGGCTTACGTGCTGTCGTTCACCGAGGCGCTGCACAGCGAGTTCAAGCCGCGCGGCATCAAAGTCACCGTGCTGTGTCCCGGGCCGGTGCCGACCGAATTCGCGGCGCGCGCCGGCGTCAAAGGCGGGCTCGCGCCGGGCCTGCTGACGCAGACCGCCGAGGCGGTCGCCGCGGCCGGTTATGCCGGCCTGATGCGCAACAAGCGCACGGTGGTTCCCGGGCTCGGCAACAAACTGGTCACTTTGGCTATTCGGCTGTTTCCGCGCCGGCTGCTGCTGCGCATCGTCGATTCCCGCCAGAGCCGCCGCCGCGAGGCGCAAAAGGCTTGAAAGGGGGAAGGTCCGTCTTTGCCAAGGCTTCGACGGACAACCTTCGCCGGGGCGGAACTTGCTGGAAGACATCGTGGCCTAGGGTGGGCTTGCCAACCGAAGCTCGCGAAGCGAGCGAAGGTTGGTGGAGCCAGGCGGGATCGAACCGCCGACCTCGTCATTGCGAACGACGCGCTCTCCCAGCTGAGCTATGGCCCCTTCCAAATCCACGGCCAAAATCCTTGGGCAACGTCTTGGTTACCTGCGGTTTTAGGCGAGTGGCCGCCATTTAGGGCCCGGTATCTGGCCTGTCAAGGATGGGTCTGCGGCGGCCCGGCGGCGATCAGGCGGTGTTTCGGCGTTTAGGCAGCATCAAATTGCGGGAACCCCTTTTCCTTAAGGCCGCAAGCGGCTATTCGTCACCTTGGCTACCGGATGGAGCGAGCGATGAATCCTTTTCTTTGGCTGATTACGACGATCATCGACCTCTATATCTGGATCCTGATCGCATCCGCGGTGCTGTCCTGGCTGGTGGTCTTCAACGTCGTCAACACCCGCAATCCGATCGTCCACTCGATCGGCGATTTCCTCTACCGGGTGACCGAGCCGGCGCTGCGCCCGATCCGCAACATCATGCCCAGTCTCGGCGGCATCGACGTTTCGCCGGTGATCCTGATCATCGGCCTGTTGTTCCTCAAGCAGCTGGTGTTCTGGCTCTATATCCAGATCTTCATCTAGTTCCGATGCCGGCCCGACCGTGGGCGCAGAGCGGCGGCGGTTTGACGATAGCCGTGCGACTGACGCCGAAAGGCGGCCGCGACGCCATCGATGGCATCGAGACCTTGAGCGACGGCCGCGCGGTGCTGAAGGTCCGCGTCCGCGCGGCGCCGAGCGAGGGCGAAGCCAATGACGCTTTGTGCCAGCTGATCGCCAAATCGCTGGGCGTGCCGAAGCGCGACGTTGTGCTCGTAGCCGGCGCCACGGCGCGCATCAAGCGGCTGGCGATTTCCGGCGACGGCCCGCTGCTCGCGGCGACGCTGGAGAAAATTTGCGCGTCGCGTTAATGCTGAGTGCGAAGGGGTGGTTATGGCCGCGCATATTATCGATGGAAAAAAAATTTCGGCCGGGCTCCGTGGCAACGTCGCCGACGCGGTGCACCGGCTTAAACGCGACCGCGGCATCGTACCCGGCCTCGCGGTCGTTCTGGTCGGCAACAATCCCGCCAGCGAAGTCTATGTCCGCAACAAGTCCAAGGCTGTGACCGAAGCCGGCATGCGACCGCTCGACCGGCATTTGCCCGACAGCATCAGCGAGGCCGAATTGCTGGCGCTGATTGACGCGCTGAATGCCGACGCCAATGTGAACGGCATTCTTGTGCAATTGCCGTTGCCGCGGCAGATCGATCCGCAAAAGGTTATCGCCGCGATCGATCCGGACAAGGACGTCGACGGTTTCCATCCGCTCAATGTCGGCAGGCTTGGCAGCGGATCGCCGGCGCTGGTGCCGTGCACGCCGCTCGGCTGCATCATCCTGGCAAAAACCGTGCGGCCGTCGCTTGCCGGCCTGGAGGCGGTGGTGATCGGCCGCTCAAACATCGTCGGCAAGCCGGTGGCGCAATTGCTGCTGGCCGCGAATGCCACCGTCACGATCGCGCATTCGAAAACCCGCGATCTGGCCGCGGTCTGCCGCCGCGCCGATGTGCTGATCGCCGCCATCGGTCAGCCTGAATTCGTGCGCGGCGACTGGATCAAGCCGGGCGCGACCGTCATCGATGTCGGCATCAACCGCGTGCCAGGTGAAGGTGGCAAATCGCGAATCGTTGGCGACGTGGCTCATGCGGAGGCGAGCGCGGTCGCCGGTGCGATCACGCCGGTGCCGGGCGGCGTCGGGCCGATGACGATTGCCTGCCTGCTCGTGAATACGTTGCGCGCGACCTGCGCCCAGAACGGCCTGCCGGCGCCAAATCTCAATTGACCGAACTTAAGTCAGCCGCACCAGCTCTCGCGCTTGCCGCCGGCATAGCGGCGCGCCAGCCCGCGCTCGGCGAGCGCCGCCGACACGTCGGGCGTGCGCGCGGTTGAAACATCGGCATCGACGCGGCCGCCATATTTATCCTGGCCGATGCCGGAAATGCCGACCGAGCCCTCGTTGAGCAGGCGCACCAGCGCGTCGCGCGCGGCCTCGGCCTTCACCCGTTCGTCGTCGCAGCGCGACTTCATTTCCGGCGCGTCGATGCCGCGCATCCGCACCCGCGTGGTGATCTCCATGCCCGGCCAGATCTTCACCAGCGCTTCGAATGTGTCGCCGTCGAACACGCGCAAGACCTCGGCGGGATGGCCGCCCTGCAGCGCGGTCGGCATGACCATCTTGGCCGGCACCGCTGCCGCGGCGGTCTCGATGGTGCGGCCGGCGTTGCCCGGCGCCAGCCACGCGCCGACGGTCAAGCCGGCGGCAAAGCAGGCCGTCGCCAGAACCGGCGCGCCGCCCAGACCGCTCTGCTTCAGCGATAGGAA
>JAQSCR010000230.1 GCA_029945495.1 Pseudolabrys sp.
AAAGGGGTCCCTTTTGGATGCCGATACGGGGTCCCGATCCAACGCCGATTGACAAGCAACACATGAATCTTACGACGTTTTGATCGTCGACCGCATGTTGCCGGGTCTCGACGGGCTTGCATTGGTGCGGGCGCTGCGAGCGGCCGGTACGATGACGCCGGTGCTGTTCCTCACCGCGTTGAGCGGTGTCGATGACCGTGTCGAAGGATTGGATGCTGGCGGCGACGATTACCTGGTCAAACCGTTCGCGTTTTCCGAACTAATGGCGAGGGTCCACGCGCTGGGGCGACGCCCCCACGTACAGGCCGAGGTTACCAAACTGCGCGTCCATGATCTCGAACTCGATCTCATTCGCCGCCGGGTCGAGCGCAAGGGTCAGGTCATCGACTTGCAGCCGAAGGAGTTCAAGCTTCTGGAATACTTGATGCGCAATGAATCGCGCGTGGTGACCCGCACCATGCTGCTCGAACGGGTATGGGGATTTAATTTCGACCCAAAGACCAGCGTCGTCGACACGCATATAAGCCGCTTGCGCGCAAAAATAGACAAGCCATTTGACGTTCCACTGCTGCACACGATCCGCAATACCGGATATTCGCTGCATGCACCCTCATAGGCTTTTCCGCAGTACGCCGTTTCGGCTGGCCCTCGCTTTTGCCTTGCTGTTTGTCTGCGCTTTTTTGCTGTCCGGCTTTGTCACCTTCACTCTTATCAAGAACGAACTGGATGCGCGCTACGACAGTCAAACAAAGGAACTGTTTCAGATCATTTCTCAAACCTATGGCGACAGCGACATTCAAGACGTCATTGACGCGACCCGCATGCATATTGGCGCGACCACGGATAAGCGAAACATTTTCCTACTGCAGGCCGCCGACGGAAAAATCCTTGCCGCGAACGTACCGCCTCTATCGATCCCGGATGGCTGGTCGAGGCGGCTCGGCGCCGATTTCGGCGTTCCGGGGGATTTCACCTACCGGGTGCTTGCCGGCAAAGTCGGCCCCGATCGTCTGATCGTGGGCACCAATAACGAGGAGACCGGCGAGCTTCAGGAAATTGTCGTCACCAGTTTTGGCTGGGCCCTTCTCGTCGTCATTGCTTTGGCGATTGGCGCTGGCGCCCTGATAGCGTCGCGCGCGCAGCGGCGGCTCGATGCCGTGCGCGATACCATGGGGCGGGTATCGCATGGTGAGCTTTCAGCGCGTATACCACTGCTCGGGCGTGGCGACGACGTAGATCTCCTGTCCCGAGATATTAATGTTGCTCTTGAACGCCTATCACTCGCCGTCGAAAGCATGCGGCAAGTAAGCACCGACATTGCACACGACCTTAAGACCCCCCTCAATCACCTTAGGATGACGCTTGAGGACGCCAGTCTAAAGCAGGCTAACGGTGAACCGGTCGGGTCAGAATTGGAACTGGCGATGGCCGAGGCCGGTCAGATTGATGAGACATTTGAAGCTTTGTTGCGTATCGCGCAAATTGAGTCCGGCGCGCGTAAATCGCGATTCTCTTCCGTCGATCTTTCCGATGTTCTGTCGTCGCTCGTCGAAGTTTACGGGGACGTCGCCGAGGATTCCGGCCAGCAGGTTATGTTCGAGGTGGAGGCAGGCGGCGTTTCTGCCGTATTCGGCGACCGGGAGCTTCTAACGCAGATGTATGCGAACCTGATCGAGAATTCGATCCGCTATGCCGGGGCGGGCGCAGTCATCCGCCTGCGCCTCTTTGTGAAGGCCGAAAGCGTTCGTACAAGCGTTGAAGACAGCGGGCCGGGAATACCAAAAGACGAACACGCCAATGTATTCCGGCGCCTTTACCGGCTGGAGAAGAGTCGAACGTCGCCCGGTACGGGTCTTGGCCTTAGTCTGGTCAAGGCGATTGCCGATCTGCATGGCGCTACGATTTGGCTAGAAGACGCAGCGCCCGGATTGCGTGTCGTCCTGACCTATCCGAGCGCGGATAAATAATTCAAGCGCGTGACGCCTTACAAATTTGTAAGGCAACATTTTCCAGCATCGCACATTCTTACAAAATAGTAAGTCGCCCGATAGCCCACCGTAGGGTTAGGTGGCTACAGCATTCGTGAATGATGCGCATCGTTGTCGGCAGCGGGAGAGCATCTCTTTGCTAACCAAACTGCATAAGAGGAATAATGAAGAACGTCCCCACCGATTATTTTACCAAGGTTCCCGCAGTCACGCTCACCTTCTGGATCATAAAAATTGCCGCCACTACGCTGGGAGAGACCGGGGGCGACACCGCCACGATGACATTTCACTGGGGCTACCTTTTAGGAACGGCGTTGTTTCTTGCGGTTCTGGTTGGGCTGGTTGTCGCGCAGATTGTAGCGAAGAAATTTCATCCGTCGCTTTATTGGGCAACGATCGTCGCTTCCACCACCTTCGGCACAACGATGGCGGATTTCGCCGATCGCTCAGTGGGCATCGGCTATACGGGAGGGTCAACTCTCCTGTTTGCCTGCCTCATGATTACTCTTGGGCTCTGGTATTGGTCGCTTGGCTCCATCTCGGTAGCCACGGTGGACACGCCAAAGGTGGAAGCATTCTATTGGGTGGCGATCACCTTTTCGCAGACCCTCGGCACCGCACTTGGTGACTGGATGGCGGACTCGACAGGCCTTGGCTACATGGGCGGTGCAGTCGTATTCGGGCTCGCCATTGCCGTTGTGGCCGCTGCCTATTACTGGACGAACGTGTCCCGGGTCGGACTGTTTTGGGTCGCCTTCATCCTAACCCGTCCGCTGGGTGCCACCGTCGGTGATTTTCTGGATAAGCCGCTTAGCCATGGCGGGCTTGCACTGAGCCGTCCAATCGCATCTGCGATCATCGCGGTGTTTATTGTTGGGTGTGTCACGTTATTGCCGCAGAGAGCGGG
>JAQSCR010000231.1 GCA_029945495.1 Pseudolabrys sp.
ACCGCGGTGACGAAGCCTAAGCCCAAGTGCTGGGCGATCACCGAGCCTGCAACCTGCAAGCCGGAAATCGCCAGCCGCGCGGTCAGGCCGAGCACCGCGCCGATCACGATTTCCTGAAACAGCATCAAGATCACCGGCCCGAGCGCGCTGAGATTGATGGTATAGGCGGCCTGATGCGCCGGCAGCAGAATGGCGGTCAACATCAGCGCGATGGTCAGCCGCACCCGCGCCGGCATGTTCATTTCGCCGATGCCCGGCATCATCATCACCATGGTGCCGACGCGCGCGAAGGTCAGCAGAAACGCCGCCGCCAGCATCGGTAATACGGAGATGTCGAGTTTCATCGCGGCGGCGTTGGTTGCGAACGATCGGTCGTAACGATCATACGCTCAACCGCTGACGATTCGCGCCGCTATCCGCAACATTTCGGCGTTCAGCTTGTCCGCCATGAACGGCAGCGCGATCAGCAGCGAAACGAAGATCGCCAGGATTTTCGGCACGAAGGCCAGCGTCATTTCCTGAATCTGCGTCAGCGCCTGCAATAGCGAAACCGCGACGCCGACCGCCAGCCCGACCAGCATGACCGGCGCGGACACGATGACCAGCGTATAGATCGCCTCGCGCGCCACATCGAGAACTTCGGGACCGGTCATCGGCTTCACACTTTCTATAGAGCTAATTCGCCGAAACTAGATCGGCATCCGCATGATTTCTTCGTAGGCGGCGATCACCTTGTCGCGCACCGCGACCACGGCATTGATCGCCACCTCGGTCTCCGCCACCGACGTGACGACATCCACCATGTTCGAACTCGACTTGCCGTTGACCATGGCCCGCGACTGCGCGTCGGATTTGCGTCCGGTCTCGTGCACCGCGTCGAGGGCATCCTTGAGCATGGAGCCGAAGCTGGCTTCGCTTTTGGCCGCGCCCGCGCCGATGCCGCCGATGCCGCCCGACGGGTCGGTGCCGAGCTTGGCGATGTTGGCGTAAGCGTTGGCGGCGGCGATCGGTGAAGACATGCTGTCTCGTCCTTATCTGTCGCAATCGGGCGATTTCGCGCCCAATCGGCGATTAAGCTTTGAGAATGTCGAGCGTGCGCTGGAGCATGCGGCGGGTGGCGCTGATGACGTTGACGTTGGCTTCATAGGACCGCTGCGCCTCGCGCATGTCGGTCATTTCGACCAGCGAATTGACGTTGGGATATTTGACGTTGCCGTTGGCGTCGGCGGACGGATGGCCCGGCTCGTATTTGGTGCGGAAGTCGGAACTGTCGGTGCCGACCTTGCCGAGGCCGACGACGCGCGCTTCCAGCGAACGGTCGAGTTCGCTGTTGAAAGTCGGCACCTTGCGCCGGTACGGATCGCCGCCGGGTGTGGGCGCGGTCGAATCGGCGTTGGCGATATTCTCCGAAATGATGCGCATGCGGCCGGCCTGCGCGCGCAGACCGGAAGCCGCGATCGACATCGTTTTGAGAAAGTCCGACATGGCTCTCCTTGTGCGCTAGGGCGCGCGGGTGCGGATCAGTTGCGGCCGATGGCGACCTTGAGGAGGTTGAGACTGCGCGAATAGAGCGCGGTCGCCGCCTGGTAATCCATCTGGTTGGCCGCCACTTTCATCATCTCTTCTTCGAGGTTGACCGAATTGCCGGTCGGCCGGACCTCGTAATTGCCCTTGCTCTCGGTGCGGAACGAGGTCCCGCTGAGGCTCATGCCGCCGATATGGCCACCCTCGGTGGTGGCAAGCTGGACCTGCGCAACCGGCGCGGCCGCGATCACCGAGGAATCCGGAAATTTCGGCGGGACGAGATCGCGCTCGCGGAAATTGGGCGTATCGGAATTGGCGACGTTTTCGGCCAGGACCTTCTGGCGTTCCTGGTTCCAGTTCAGCTTGGTGCGCAGCATTGAGAGGATCGGAACGTCGGTAATCGCCATGGTGCCTCCCGCTCGGGGCCGAATCTCGAAGGCGAGACCGGGCCAGCTAGGCAGACTTTGCCGGGCTTATGGTTAACGGCTGGTAAATGGCGGCAGTTGACGGGCCGGCGAAACCGCCGTTTACCATGCTTGAAATAATGGAATCAGGGGCCAGATGCGGACCGGGAGCCTATTTGTTAATACTTCGTTAGTGTTCAGGGCGGCAAATTGTGCCTAATACAATTTACCATTCGGACGATTCTGGTCCGGGACCCGCAGAGAAGCTTGGAGCGCATTGATGTTCGACCTATTTGGCGAAGGAATGCCGCTTCCCGCGAAATTCTTCATCGCGTTCGCGGTCGTTCTTGCCTTGATCGGCCTCACCGCCTGGCTGGTGCGCCGCTTCGGCGGCAACCGTCTGGGCGGCGCCAATGCGCGCGGCCGTCAGCCGCGCCTTGCCGTCATCGATGCCTCGCCGGTCGACGGCCGCCGCCGGCTGGTGCTGATCCGCCGGGATAATGTCGAGCATCTGCTGATGATCGGCGGCCCGACCGACGTCGTGGTCGAGCAGAATATCGTGCGCGGCGCCGCCGCGATCCGCGAAACCACGACACGTGAAATGACGTCACGCGAACCGTCGCTGCGCGCCACGTCTTCCGCCGCCACTGAGAATGCCTGGCCGCTGCAGCCCGCCGGCGAGCCGACCCCGGTCGCAGCCCCCCGTCCCTATCGCGCCGCCGCGACCGAGGAGCCGTGGTTGCCGCCGGAACCGGGAGCGCGGGCGCGCCCTGCCGACAGCAACAGCCTGGCAGGTTTAGCGGTCGAATTGTCGACCCGCCTGACACCACCGGAAGCAGCACCCGTCGCGCGCAGCGAACCGCCGGCTCGCCCGGCGCCGCCGATCGCGGCACCGGAGCCGGTCGCCGCCATGCCCCCGCAGGACGACCATAACCTCGCCGAGATGGCGCAGCAGCT
>JAQSCR010000232.1 GCA_029945495.1 Pseudolabrys sp.
TCTTGTCGAAGATCTCACCGATCTGCGCTTCGGTCACGATCAATGGCGGGCTCATGGCGATGGCATCGCCGGAAATGCGGAACATGATGCCGTGGTCGTGGAAACCGTTCTCCAGCGCCTGGAAACCGCGCAGGCCGACAGCATCCGGCTTGCTGGCGAGATCGATGCCGGCCATCAAGCCGACAGTGCGGATATCGAGCACGTTCGGCAGACCTTTCAGCCCCATCGCCGCCTGCGCCCAGATCGGCTCCATCTTTTTCGCCCGCGCGAACAGATCCTCGTCGCGATAAAGATCGAGCGTGGCGAGACCGGCGGCGCAGGCCAAAGGATGCGCCGAATAGGTGTAGCCGTGGAACAGTTCGATGGAGTGCTCCGGGCCCTTCATGAAGGCGTCGTAGATGCCCTTGCGCGCAATGACGCCGCCCATCGGCACGCTGCCGGAGGTGATGCCTTTGGCGAAGCAGATCAAGTCGGGCACGACATCGTAGCGCTCGGCGGCGAACGCATGACCGAGGCGGCCGTAGCCGGTGATGACCTCGTCGAAGATCAGCAGGATGCCGTGCTTGTCGCAGATCTGGCGAAGCCGTTTCAAATAACCCTTGGGCGGCGGCAGGACGGCGGTCGAACCGGACACCGGCTCGACGATGACGGCGGCGATGGTCGAGGCGTCGTGCAGCGCCACCAGACGGTCGAGCTCATCGGCGAGATGCGCGCCCCATTCCGGTTCGCCGACCGAGAAGGCCTGCTCGGCGCGGTTATAGGTGGTCTGCAGATGATCGGCGCCGGCGAGCGCCACGCCGAACTGTTTGCGGTTGGCGACCATGCCGCCGACCGAGATGCCGCCGAAGCCGACGCCGTGATAGCCGCGCTCGCGGCCGATCAGGCGAACGCGCGAGGCATTGCCGCGCACGTTATGATAGGCGAGCGCGATCTTGAGCGCGGTGTCGACCGCTTCCGAGCCGGAATTGCAGAAGAACACATGGTCGAGGTCGGCGGGCGCCAGCGCCGCGATGCGGCCGGCAAGCTCGAACGCCTTCGGATGGCCGAACTGGAAGGTCGGCGAGAAATCCATCTCCGCCGCCTGTTTCTGGATCGCGGCGACGATCGGTTCGCGGTTATGCCCGGCATTGGTGCACCAGAGGCCGGCCGAGGCGTCGAGGATCTTGCGGCCCTCGGGCGTGAAGTAATGCATGTCCTTGGCGCTGGCGAGCAGCCGCGGCCGCGCCTTGAAGGCGCGGTTGGAGGTAAACGGCATCCAGAACGGCTCGAGATCGTTGGGGACGGCGGTCGAGGAAGTCTTGGGGGCGGTCGCCATAATGTGCACTCGTTTCCTGCCGGCAAAGGCCGCTTGCCTGCCGGCATAGGCCAAATGAATTCAAGGCCTCTGGAGTATCCGTTTTCAGCGATAATGACAAAGCCGGAATCGGCTGCTACCACCCGCTTAATCTGCATATCAGAAATTGTTGTCCTTATGTCCGACCCAAAACCGAACAAAAAGCCGCAAAAACTCAAAGCCCGGCTGCCGCGCGGGCTGGCCGACCGTGGCCCTGCCGAGATCGCCGCCACGCGGGCGATGGTGGAGACGATCCGCACCGTGTTCGAGCGCTACGGCTTCGATCCGATCGAGACGCCGGCGATCGAATACACCGACGCGCTCGGCAAGTTCCTGCCCGACCAGGACCGGCCGAACGAAGGCGTGTTCTCGTTCCAGGACGACGACGAGCAGTGGATGAGCCTGCGCTACGACCTGACCGCGCCTCTGGCGCGGCACGTCGCGGAGAACTACGGCACCGACCGGCTGGTGCTGCCCTATCGCAGCTATCGCTTCGGCTGGGTGTTCCGCAACGAGAAGCCGGGCCCGGGAAGATTCCGGCAGTTCATGCAATTTGATGCCGACTCGGTCGGCGCGCCGACCATGGCGGCCGATGCCGAGATGTGCATGCTCGCGGCGGATACGATGGAAGCGCTTGGCATCCCGCGCGGCAGCTATGTGGTGAAGGTGTGGAGTCGCAAACCGATAGATGGGACGATGGATGCAGCCGGCGTTCCGCCAGAAAAAAGATTAGCCGCGCTTAGGGCTATAGACAAACTTGACCGACTGGGAATCGCGGGAGTCCAGCAACTGCTTGGGCCTGGCCGTAAGGATGAGAGCGGAGATTTCACTAAAGGCGCAGATTTATCTGTAACTGCAAATAATGTGCTGACCAGCAGTATTTCGCGGATCGATTTCAAATTCTTTGACAACGAGAAGCTGGTATTAATTGAAACTAAAAATTCTCCAGATTGGAAGACCGAACCCTTCGACAGTGAGTGGTACAGGCGAAACGTCCAATCGAGTTTAGAAAGCAAACCAACTCCTGCAACATTGGATTCCGGACTGAATGAACTCGACGAAATTAAGAAATTGATTTGGGCGGCTGGTTATTCAGACCGAGTCATTATCGACCCCTCCGTCGTCCGTGGCCTCGAATATTACACCGGCCCGGTCTACGAGGTCGAACTCACCTTCGAGATCAATGACGACAAAGGCCGCCCGGTGCGCTTCGGCTCGGTCGGCGGCGGCGGCCGTTATGACGGCCTGGTCTCGCGCTTCATGGGCCAGCCGGTGCCGGCGACCGGTTTCTCCATCGGCGTGTCGCGCCTGCAGGCGGCGTTGACCGCGCTCGGCAAGCTCAACACCAAGCCTGAGCCCGGCCCCGTTCTCGTCACCATCATGGACCGCGACAACATCGCCGCCTATCAGGGCTTCGTGTCGCAACTGCGCAAGGCGAAGATCCGCGCCGAGTTGTATCTCGGCAACCCGAAGAACAATCTCGGCCAGCAGCTCAAATATGCCGACCGGCGGTCGAGCCCCTGCGCCATCATCCA
>JAQSCR010000233.1 GCA_029945495.1 Pseudolabrys sp.
CGGAAGAGCGCTGTGCCTCGACCTCGAACCGCAACTTCGAAGGCCGTCAGGGCTACAAGGGCCGCACTCATCTGGTGTCGCCGGCCATGGCGGCGGCGGCGGCGATCGCCGGCCACTTCGTCGACGTGCGAGAGTGGAAGTAGCGCTTTCGCGCGGCGACTTTAAAAAAATAGAAAGGCCCGCACAACGTGCGGGCCTTTTTGTTATCGTGGGGATCGATGAAAAAGCCAGCCGCTCCCCTCACCGTCAGCAACGCCGCCGCCCGCCGCATCTGGCTGCGGGCGCAGCGGCTGGATCGGCGCGCGCCTTTCGGTGAAGGGCCTGACGCGGTGGCCGAGGCGGCGGCGCATCTCGGCTATGTGCAGATCGACACCATCAACGTCATCGAGCGCAGCCATCATCACATTCTGTTCACGCGGATTCCCGCCTACCGGCGCGCCGACCTGCGCGCCGCCCAGAGCATCGACAAGAGCGTGTTCGAATACTGGACCCACGCGCTGGCCTATGTGCCGACGCGCGATATCGGCTTCTTCGTTCCCGACATGAAACATTACCGGCGTGAGCGCGGCGGCTGGTTTTCCTCGGTGCAGCCGCAAGACACGCGCAAGGTGATGCGGCTGATCCGGAAAGGCCCGCTGTCGATCCGCGACATCGACGACGATGTGCTGCGCGAGAAGGACCACGAATGGGCCAGCCGCAAGCCATCAAAGCGGGCCTTGCAACTCGGCTTCTATCAGGGACTGCTGGCGGTGTCGGCGCGCACCGGCATGCTGAAGACCTACGATCTGCTGCTGCGGCACTTCGGCTGGGAGAAACTGCCGAAGGCGGCAACCGGGGCGGAGACCACCGCCTATTTGCTCGACCGCGCCTTGCGTTCGCAGGGTATCGTCAGCCTTGAATCGATCTGCCACCTCTACGCGTCGGCCAAGCCCGCCATGCGCAAGCTGATCGAAGCGCGCATGCGGCGCGGCGAACTGGTAGCCGTGGCGCTCGACGGCGCCGGCAAACAGGAGCATTGGGCGGCGCCGGCGACGCTTGACGAAACTGCCGAAGGCGAGCCCGGGCTGGTGCATATTCTGTCGCCGTTCGACCCACTGATAATTCAGCGCAAACGAACCAGCCTGTTCTTCGGTCATGACCACCGCTTCGAGGCCTATGTGCCGAAGGAAAAGCGCAAGCTCGGCTATTTCGCGCTGCCGGTGCTGGTAGGCGACATGATCGTCGCCACGCTCGACCTGAAGACCGATCGCAAGCAGCGCAAAGTACTGATGCAGAAATGGACCTGGGTCGGTGCAAAGAATGCGCCACGCAAGGAGTTGAAGCGGCGCATCGAGGAAGAACTCGATCGATTCGAGCAGTTTCAGTTGGGCGATTGAGCTAGGTTATTCCCACCAGCACTGCATCTGCGGCACGATCACGGTGCCGCTGACGCGATATTCCTGCACCAGCCGGGCGCGGCATTCGCGCCTGGCGTTGGCGCTGAGGCGGTGACGGCGCGGCTGGATGACGACGCGCGGACGCGACGAGCGCGCCGCCGCTTCATCCGGGTTGCGCGATTGCGCCACGGCCGGCGCGGCAGTGGCCAAGAGGCCCAGCACGGCGGACAGGCACAGGAAGCTCGCTGACTTCATCGGCACGGTCATATCAGCGCCACTGCGACGCGACGCGGCGGCCGCTCTGGCTTGAATAGCTGGCATGGCGTTGGCGCGGCGCGACATAAGCGCGCGCAAATTGGGCACGCGCAGAATGGGCGCGTGCATCATACGTGCGATAGGCGGCAGGCCGCGACGAATAGGAAACCTTGGTTCGCGGCTCATTGCAGCCGAAGAATTCGGCCGAGGCCGGCGCTACGCTGCCGACGACCAGCGCCCCGGCCACGAGCAGAAATCCGAATGCTTTTATCGACATATCAGGCTCATTTTGACTGCGCATGATCTTTTCCGAAAACCGGTTCCCACTTTTCGGGATCATGCGTCCTTGTCGCCTCAATGGTTAACGGTCGCCCATTTCGGTTGTTGCGTCAACCGCTTGGTGCGCGGCGCAACCTCGCCTACAACCTTGGCATGAGCGATTTTCATGACGATCCGCAGGCCTGGCGTGGGGTCCCGGCCCCGTCTTTGGCCGATATCGAGGCGTTGGCCGCCGACGCCTATGCCCGGCTGCCGGAGCGCTTCCGCGCCCTGTGCGAGGACCTGATCATCCGGGTCGACGACTTCCCGAGCGACGAGGTGCTCGAAACCATGCAGGCGGAGACCGAATTCGACCTGCTCGGGCTATTCCAGGGGGTCGGCCCGGCGGCCCGCTCGGAGGCGCCGACCGGGCTGATGCCGAATATGGTCTGGCTCTACCGCCGCCCGATCCTCGATTATTGGGCCGAACACGAGGAAGCGCTGGGGACAATCGTCACCCATGTGCTGGTGCACGAGATCGGCCATCATTTCGGGCTATCGGATGGCGACATGGCAGCCATCGAAGCAGCGGCGGACTGAAGGCTTCCGTCAAACGCCGCTTCGCGATAAACTGTCTCTCATTGGGATTGCCGGGAAAGCATAGGTTCATGGAAAAATTCGATCATCTGGAAGGCGTCGCCGCACCCTTGAAGATCATCAATGTCGACACCGACATGATCATCCCCAAGCAGTACCTCAAGACGATCAAGCGCACCGGCCTCGGCAAGGGCCTCTTCGCCGAACTCCGCTACCGCGACGACGGCAGCGAGAACCCGGATTTCGTGCTGAACCGGCCGGCCTACCGCAATGCCAGGATCATCGTCGCCGGCGACAATTTCGGCTGCGGGTCGAGCCGCGAGCACGCGCCGTGGGCGCTGCACGACCACGGCATCCGCTGCGTCATCTCCACCGA
>JAQSCR010000234.1 GCA_029945495.1 Pseudolabrys sp.
CGCCCGCCGATCCCTCCGCGCCGGCGCGGCGCGTTAACGGCCGCTTCGTCAATGCCAGCGGCCACGCCCAGCGCGGCGGCATGCGCGCGTTGAAATGGCTCATCACGAGACGTCCGTCGCCGTGGCCGAAGCGCGTCGCCAACGTCCCGGCGGCCAAACCGGTCGCGCGCGTTGACGATGGCATCCGCGTCACCTTGATCGGCCACGCCACCGTGCTGTTGCAGGTCTCAGGACTGAACATCATCACCGATCCGGTCTGGGCCGATCGCGTCGGCCCTTTGTCCTGGGTCGGCGTCAAGCGGACGCGGCCGCCGGCGATTGCCCTCGACGACCTGCCCACGATTCATGTCGTGCTGCTCAGCCACAGCCACTACGACCATCTCGACCGCACGACATTGGCAGCGCTGGAGCGGCGCGACAATCCGCTGGTCGTCACCGGCTTGAAGGTCGGGCAGGTGGTGCCGCATGACAATGTCGTCGAGCTCGACTGGTGGCAGGGCCACGCGCTGAGCAATAGCGTCAGCGCGACATATGTACCGGCCGAACATTTTTCGGCGCGCGGGCCGTTCGACCGCAATGTCACGCTCTGGGGCGGCTTCGTGCTGGAGACGCCTGCGGGCACTGTCTACTTTGCCGGCGATACCGGCGCCGGCGCGCATATCGCGGCGATCGCCGAGCGCTTCGGGCCGATGGCCCTGTCGTTGCTGCCGATCGGCGCCTATTTGCCGGACTGGTTTATGGCGCCTATCCATATGAATCCGCGCGAAGCCGTGGCGGCCGCCGCCACCCTGCAGTCACGCGCGACGATGCCAATTCACTACGGCACCATTCGCTTGGCCGACGACGCCTTCGATGAACCGTTGCGTGTGTTGCAAGAGGCGCTGGCCGCGCATGCGACGCCGCCTGACTTTCGTGTGCCGGAATTCGGGGAAGCCGTGGTCATTCCGGGGCGCGCCAAAGCGCGCGCCTCGGAATGACAGCTCACTGTCCTGCCGCGATCTTTTCCGCCTTCGCCGCGTCTTCCGGCGTATTGACGTTGAAGAACGGATCGATCGGCTGGTCCGGCCAGTCGGCAATGGCGATGCCGTGCCGCGCCGTCCAGATCTCGATCTTGTGCAGGCCCTCGACCATGAGCGCCTTGCGCAGGTCTTCGCGCAGCGCCAGCGGCCACAGGCCGACGACCGGATGTCGCCATTCGCCGGAACGCGCGCAGGCCAGCGGCACGCCGGCGCCCATTTTGCGGCGTGCTTCGTGCAGGCGCTCGGTGAGATCGTCCGGCAGAAATGGGCAGTCGCCCGGCACGCTCAGCATCCATTCGATGCCGTTGTTCTGCGCTGCCAGATAATCCAGTCCGGCGAGAATGCCGGCCAAGGGACCGGCGAAATCCGGCACGCTGTCCTTGACCACAACGCAGCCGGTGTCCTCGAAGCGTTTCGGATCGCCATTGGCGTTGATGATGATGTCGACGCACTGGCCGGACAAGGTCGCCAGCACGCGATCGAGAATGGTGACGCCGCCGATCTCGATGCGCGCTTTATCGCCGCCGCCCATGCGGCGCGCCAAGCCGCCGGCAAGCACGAGGCCGAAGGTCGCCGGCGCTGGAATCTCAGTCATTATCGGCCGCCGCCTTGCGCCGGTGCTTGGAGCTTTCTTCCTCGACTTTGTCGAGGTCCTGATCGAAGACGATGCGGTCTTCGCCGGCGAGCGCGACGAAGCGCTTGCCGCGCGCGCGGCCGATCAGCGTAAGATTGGCCTTGCGCGCCAGCTCAACGCCCCAGGCGGTGAAGCCCGAGCGCGAAATCAATATCGGAATGCCCATGCGCACGGTCTTGATCACCATCTCCGAGGTCAGCCGGCCGGTGGTGTAGAAGATCTTGTCGCTGGGCGACACCTTTTCCTTGAACATCCAGCCGGCAATCTTGTCGACCGCGTTATGGCGGCCGACGTCTTCCATATAGACCAGCGGCTGATCCTCGCGCGCCAGTACGCAGCCGTGGATGGCGCCGGCTTCCAGATACAGCGACGGCGTGGTGTTGATCTTGTGCGTCAGCGCATAGAGCCACGACGTGCGCAATTCGGTATTCGGCAGCGACACGCCTTCCAGCGCTTCCATCAGGTCGCCGAACACTGTCCCTTGCGCGCAGCCCGATGTCTGCACTTTCTTCTTCAGCTTCTTTTCGTAATTGGTCTTGCGCTTGGTGCGCACGACGACCACCGAGAGTTCCTCGTCGTAATCGACGCTCTCAACGACGTCGTCCGGCAGCAGCATGTTCTGGTTCAACAGATAGCCGACCGCCAGATAGTCCGGGTAATCGCCGATGGTCATGGCGGTGACGATTTCCTGGCCGTTGAGGAAAATCGTCAGGGCGCGCTCGACCGTCACCGACGTGTCGATTTTGGCGCCGGTCTGGTCGATGCCGGAAACCCGCTCGGTCAGCCGTGGATCGAGCGGGTTCGGCTTGATGATGTAGGAATCTTTGTTCATGGGCGAAATATAGGACATTTGGCTGCGGTTTGCATGGTGGCGGCGCCCAAGACCTTGCCCTTAGAGGCCAAATCGGGCCGTTTTCGTGTTGATATCGCTCAATGCCGGACCGTCCGGTGGCGGCTATGAAATTTCACGCCTTATCGGCATGGAGCAGAGGCCATGAGCGGCAAACGCATCGTCCTGTTGGCTTTGGTCGCCGCTGGTATCGGCATTCTGCTCGGCGCCTGGGCGATGTATTTCCGAGCGATCACCGTGCAGGTCGCCGCCGTGCAGCGCGATGTGCCGGTCCAGGTCTTTGGCCTTGGAACCGTGGAAGCGCGCGTCACGTCCAAGGTGGGCTTCAAGGTCTCCGGCGTGCTCGTCGATCTCCAGGT
>JAQSCR010000235.1 GCA_029945495.1 Pseudolabrys sp.
CCTATCCGGCGATGGTCGAGCATCAGCGCAAGGTCGCCGAGATCATCCGCCAGGACCCGGCGGTCGATTACGTCAATTCCACCGTCGGCAATGGCGGGCCCAATTCGCTGACCAGCAGCGGCCGCATGCTGGTGGCGCTTAAACCCCGCGGCGAGCGCGATAACGTGCAGACCATCATCGCGCGGCTGCGCCGTAACACCGGCGCCGTCGCCGGCATGCAGATGTTCCTGCAGCCGATCCAGAACATCAATCTCGGTGGCCGGCCGTCGAAGAGCCAGTATCAGTACACGCTGCAGTCCAACGACACCGAGCAGCTTTACCGGCTGGCGCCGGAAATGCGCGCCAAGATGGCGAACATTCCGGGCTTGCTCGACGTCACCACCGACCTCTACGTCAAGAATCCGCAGGTCACCGTCGAGGTCGATCGCGAGAAGGCGGCGGTCTATGGCGTGTCGATCGATCAGGTCCGCCAGGAGCTCTATAACGCCTTCGGCTCGCGCCAGGTGGCGACCATCTACACGCCGGCCAACGATTACCAGGTGATCCTGGAAAGCATGCCGGAATACAAGACCGGGCCGAACGATCTCGACCGCATGTTCCTGAAGACCTCGAGCGGCACCTCGGTGCCGTTGTCGGCGGTCACGCATTTCACCCGCACGGTCGGGCCGCTGCAGGTCAATCACCAGGGCCAGCAGCCGGCGGTGACGATCTCGTTCAATCTGGCGCCCAACGTCTCGCTCGGCCAGGCGGTCGATGCGATCCAGAAGCTCGAGCGCGACGAGCGTCTGCCGGCGAGCATCACCACCGGCTTCCAGGGCACCGCGCAGGTGTTCCAGGATTCATTGCGCGGGCAGGGCGTCTTGATTCTCGCCGCGATCTTCGCGGCTTACGTCGTTCTCGGCATCCTCTACGAGAGCTTCATCCACCCGATCACCATCATCTCCGGCCTGCCGTCGGCCGGCATCGGCGCGATCCTGACCCTGATGCTGTTCAAGATGGATCTGTCGGTGATCGCCATGATCGGCATCGTCATGCTGGTCGGCATCGTCAAGAAGAACGCCATCATGATGATCGACTTCGCCATCAGCCGCCGTCACGTCGGCCTGTCGGCGGAAGCGGCCATTCGCGAAGCGGCGAGCTTGCGCTTCCGGCCGATCATGATGACGACCTTTGCCGCGATCTTCGGCACGCTGCCGATCGCGCTCGGCACCGGCGCCGGCGCCGAACTGCGCCAGCCGCTCGGCGTCGCCGTGGTCGGCGGCCTGTGCCTGTCGCAATTGCTGACGCTCTACATCACGCCGGTGATCTATCTCTACCTCGACCGCTTCGACCGCATGCTCAAGCGTCGGCTCGAGCCGCAGGTGGAAGAGGTGCGGGACATGCCGCCGGCGGTGGCGGCGGAGTAGGCTTTTTATTTGCGCGTGATCTTTTCCGAAAACCGGTTCCCACTTTTCGGGATCACGCGCTACAGCGCGAAACTGGTCCCGCAGCCGCAGGACGCGGTCGCCTTCGGGTTCTTGATCTTGAATGCGGCGCCGATCAGGTCGTCGACGAAGTCGATTTCCGAGCCGGCCATATAATTCACCGACACCGAATCGATCAAAACCACGGCGCCGTCGCGCGCGATCACCAGGTCGTCGTCACCTTTGGCGCGCTCCATGTCGAACTTGTACTGGAAGCCCGAGCAGCCGCCGCCTTCGACGCTGACGCGCAGCATCGTGCCTTCCGGCTCCTTTTTCAGGATTTCGGCAACCCGCCGGGCCGCCCGCTCGCTGACCGTGACGCTTTCGCTCATTTTCGCGTCCATCCTATTGGCATCGGCTTCTCTAATTAGTTAAGTGCACCGGGTCGCAACGTCAATGCGGCCCCGATCGAGCGGAACAAGCCCTCATGGCCATCGAAACCGGCCGCAACCGCGCAGTCTTCGCCGCCGATCCCGCCGCCAGCCGGGGGCGGCTCTATGCCGAGCCGGCCAGTCCCACCCGCAACGACTTTCGGCGTGACTGCGACAGGATCATCCATTCGACCGCGTTCCGCCGCCTGGCACACAAGACGCAAGTGTTCGTCTATCACGAGGGCGATCACTACCGCACCAGACTGACGCACACGCTGGAAGTCGCCCAGATCGCCCGCTCGCTGGCGCGCGCACTCGGGCTGGACGAGGACCTCGCCGAGGTGCTGGCGCTGGCGCACGATCTCGGCCATCCGCCCTTCGGACACGCCGGCGAGCGCGCGCTCGACCGGGCGCTCAACGGCTTCGGCGGCTTCGACCACAACGCGCAGGGCCTGCGCATCGTCACTGACCTCGAGCGCCGCTACGCCGATTTCGACGGCCTCAATCTCACCTGGGAAACGCTCGAAGGTCTGGTCAAGCACAACGGCCCGCTGACGACGCGTGATGGCAAGGCCTTCGGCCGTCATGCCGCGCACGGCGTGCCGGCGGCGATCCTGCGTTATTGCGAACTGCAGGACCTCGAGTTGTGGTCGCAGCCGTCGGCCGAAGCGCAGATCGCCGCGCTTGCCGACGACATCGCCTATGACGCGCACGACATCGACGACGGCCTGCGCGCCGATCTGTTCACGCTTGGCGACATCGCCAGCGTGCCGTTCATCGGCGGCATCGTCGGCGAAATCCAGTCGCGCTATCCCTCGCTGGAGCCGGCGCGGCGCGTGCATGAGTTGGTACGCCGGGTCATCACCCGCATGATCGAGGACGTGATCGGCGAAAGCGGCAAGCGCCTTGCAACGCTGGCGCCGAAAAATGCCGCCGCTATCCGCAATGCCGCTGAGGCGGTGGTGATGTTTTCCCCGGCGATGGTCGACGTCGATGCCGCCATCAAGGGTTTTCT
>JAQSCR010000236.1 GCA_029945495.1 Pseudolabrys sp.
CGCATGTCGGGGCGCGGGTGGCAGCAGCAAATGCACCTGAGGCGGCCCGCCGTGCACTGACACTGCTCCCTGCCCACAGCGGACGTTCCTATCACCGGGACAAGGAAGGGGGCTGGTGGCGATGCTACCTCTTTGTGGAAAAGGCCCGCACCTACGATGTCATCGAGCATCCGGTCCAGGCGAAAGAAGCCGCACGGGCGTTTGGTGAATTCCAACATCTTTTGATGGACCTGCCTGGGCCCCGCCTGCATGAGACCATTCCCCATTTTCATCATACCCGGCAGCGTTTCAACCGCCTTCGGGAGGTGATCGACGCCAATCCTCAGGGTCGATGTCAGGCCGCCGCCGCCGACATTGCCTTCGCTCTGGAACGTGAGCCGATGGTTGACCGGTTGCTTGACTTGCAGGCCCGTGGAGTAATCCCGGAGCGCATCACGCACAATGACACCAAGCTTAACAATGTGATGCTCGACGACGCCACGGGCGCGGGCCTCTGCGTGATCGATCTCGATACAGTGATGCCCGGCCTCGCGCTCTACGACTTTGGCGACATGGTGAGAACCGCCACCAACTCGGCGGCCGAGGATGAGGCCGACCTTTCCCGCATCGAGGCCCGGCTTCCCATCTTCGAGGCGCTGGTCGAGGGCTATCTCTCGGCCACAGGTTCATTCCTCACGGAGCCCGAGTGTGCTCAGCTTGTCTTCGCTGGCCGGCTTATTACCTATGAGATCGGCCTTCGTTTCCTGACGGATCACTTGGAAGGAGACATCTACTTCAAGACCCGCCGGCCCGGCCACAACCTCGATCGGGCGCGCAACCAGTTCGCCTTGCTCAAGCGACTCGAGTATCACGCTGTCGCCATGGAGGCGATGGTCGAGCACCACCTCGTCAAATGAAGATCCTCATCACTGGCGGGGCCGGTTTTATTGGCAGCCATCTCGCGACTTTCTACCAAGGTCGCGCAACCGTGCGTGTGCTGGACAATCTCCGCTCCGGCCATCGCCAGAATCTTGCCGGTCTCGATGTCGAGTTCATTGAAGGGTCAATCTTGGATCGCCCGCTGGTGAGCTCCGCGATGCTGGGGGTCGACTACGTGTTTCACCTCGCCGCTCTGGTGAGTGTGCCCGAGTCGGTCCGCGAACCCCATGCGTGTGTCGAACATAATGTCACCGGCCTGCTCAATGTTCTCGGGGCCGCCACGGCCGCCGGTGTGAAGAAACTTTGCTTTGCCAGTTCTGCCGCCGTCTATGGCTCCAACCCGGTCGTGCCCAAGCGGGAGGACATGCTACCCGAGCCTTGCAGTCCCTACGCGGTGACCAAGCTCGACGGAGAGTTCTACTGCCGACAGATCAGCGATGCCGGACAGCTTGAGACGGTTGCTCTCCGTTTCTTCAATGTCTTCGGTCCCCGTCAGGATCCCGCCGGTCCCTATGGCGCCGCCGTGCCGATCTTCTTCCGTGAAGCACTTGCTGGCCGACCGATCATTATCTACGGAGACGGTGCGCAGACGCGCGACTTCATCGCGGTGCGCGATATTGTTGGTGCGCTCGACTTCGTCGCCCGGCGCCCCGGGCTCACCGGGGTGTTCAATGCGGGTTACGGTGACCAGATCACGATCCTCGCCCTTGCCCGCCGGATCATCGCCCTGACCGGCTCGGCCTCCGCCATCCAGTTTGCTCCGGAGCGGGCCGGCGATGTGCGCCATTCGCGCGCGAGCGTTGACCGCCTTTGCGCCGCGGGCTGGCAACCCAGCGGAACGCTCGAAAACGGCCTCACCGATATGCTCGCGTCTCTCCGCGCCGCATCCTGATTTTCCCCATGAACCCTGCCCTCTCCGAACCCCAACAGCGCGAGTTCTTTTCCTCGGAGATATCCGGGCAGTGGCGGCCGTTTATGACGGCCTCGTTCCGGCCAACGACGGGATCAGCGAGGCCTCCGAACGCTTTGCTGGCCAGCCTTCGCCCCACCCAACATACATGAAGCTTCTACTCCTCGACTGGATCATTGTTCTCTTCACCTTGCTGGTCTGCTTCGTGCCGGCGCTGTTCTTCGGCAAGCGGGCAGGAAAGAGCACCTCCGAATTTTTCGCCTCCGGTCGTTCTGTGCCCTGGTGGCTGGCGGGTCTTTCGATGGTCGCAACGACGTTCAGTAGCGACACGCCGAACTGGGTGACCCAGCAGGTCCGCCAATACGGCGTTGCGGGTAACTGGCAGTGGTGGGCCTTCGTGCTCACGGGTGTCTCGACTGTGTTTTTCTTTGCCCGGCTCTGGCGGCGCTCAGGAGTGATGACTGATCTGGAGTTCTACGAGTTGCGCTACTCGGGCAAAGCTGCGTCGGTGGTGCGCGGGTTCAGGGCGGTTTACCTCGGCCTGTTGTTCAACTGTTTTATCATGGGCATGGTGACGCTGGCCGGCTGCAAGATTGCGAACATCCTCTTCGGCATGCCGCCGTGGCAGACGATCCTGATCTGCGGGGTGCTTAATGTCGCTTTTGCCGCGCATTCCGGCCTCTGGGGGGTGCTCGTCATCGACATGGTGCAGTTCTTCATCAAGATGACGGCGGTCGTGGCCGCCGCGTATTTCAGCCTAGTTGAAGTGGCGCGCCGCACCGGTGTCGGCGACAGTGCCCTCGCTGGCCTGCACAAGCTCGTCAGCATTCTCGGGTCGCAGCAGGTTAACTACCGCGCCGGCGCGCAACCGGTGCACAGTGCCATCGATGGCCACGGGCAACCGATTTTGGATATCATGCCAAACTTCGCCATGAGCGAGCTCGCGCTGATGATCTTTCTCGTCCCGATCGCCATCGGGTGGTGGGCCAACTGGTATCCGGGGGCCGAGCCCGGTGGCG